>JAQBPH010000364.1:0-6215 GCA_028287625.1 Chloroflexota bacterium
CAGCCCGCGGCGCAGCCGCAGGCGCCGGGCGTCGAGTTCCTCGACCAGCGCCCCGGTGTCGGGGACGGCGAGCTCGGCGGCCGCCGAGGGGGTGGGGGCGCGGCGGTCGGCGGCGTGGTCGGCGAGGGTGGTGTCGGTCTCGTGACCGACGCCGGTGACCACCGGCCGCGGGCAGGCGCGGATGGCCCGCACCACGGGTTCGCTCTGGAAGGAGAAGAGGTCCTCGTAGGAGCCGCCGCCGCGCACCAGCAGCACCACGTCCACCCCGCGGGCGCGGCCCGCCTGCTCGATGGCGAGGGCGATGGCGATGTCCGCCCCCTCCCCCTGCACCGGGGTGGGCACCACCAGCACCCCCACCTGGGGCGCCCGCCGGCGCAGCACGGTGAGCACGTCGCGCACCGCCGCCCCGGTCGGCGAGGTGACCACCGCGACCCTCCTCGGCAGGGGCGGCAGCGACCGCTTCAGCGCGTCGTCGAAGAGCCCCGCCGCGCGCAGCCGCCGTGCCGTCTGCTCGACGGCGAGGGCGAGAGCGCCGATCCCGGCGGGGTCGAGGCGGTCGACGTAGAGCTGGTAGGCGCCCTCGGACTCGTAGACGTCGACGCGCCCGTGGGCGACCACGGTGAGGCCGTTCTCGGGGTGGAAGGGGATGCGCAGCACGCTGCTGCGCCAGCAGACGCAGCGCACGCTCGACTGGGAGTCGCGCAGGGTGAAGTAGAGGTGGCCCGAGGGCGGCATCCGCAGGTTGCTGACCTCGCCCTCGACGAGCACGTCCTCGAGCCGCGCCTCGGCGGCCACCGCGCCGCGGACCACCGCGGTGAGCTCCGAGACGGTGAGCGCCGCCGGGGCGCCCCCGCTCACCGTCTCAGGGGGGGCGTTCCCCCCCTCCCCGCGGCGGCGCAGCCGCCATCGCCCACCGCGCCCAGACCGATGAGCACGCTCATTCCGCCCCGCCGCCCGCGATGCGGCCGAGCACGCCGTTGACGAACGGCGCCGACTCGTCGCCGGCGTAGGTCCGGCCGAGCTCGATGCACTCGTCGATCGCCACCGCCTTGGGCACGCCGCTCTCGTAGAGGAGCTCGAAGGTGCCGAGCCGCAGCACCGCCCGCTCCACCTTGCCGATGTCCTCGAGGCGCCAGTTCAGGCTCGCGGCGCTGATGGCGTCGTCGATCGCCTCGAGGTTCCGCAGGGTGCCGTAGACCAGTTCCTCGGCATGGGCGACGACGTCGGCGGGGGCCGCCTCGTCCTGGGCCTGGTAGCGCAGCGCCTCGACGGCGTCCCGGGTGGTGCCCTCCAGCTCGAAGAGCACCCTGAGCGCCAGCCGGCGTCCACGGTGGCGTCGGCCGGCGCCGCGACTCACGAGAAGATCACCTCGCTGACGAAGACGTTGACCTCCGCGATCGCCAGGCCGAGCATGCGGTCGATGGCGTCGGCGACGCGCCGCTGCACGGTGGCGCCCATCACCGGCAGGTGGGTGCCCGCCTCCATCACCACGTAGAGGTCGAGGCGCAGCCGGTCGTCGTCGAGCAGCTCCACCCGCACCCCGCGGTGGGCGGCGGGGCGGCGGAGGATGCGGTCGAGCTGCTGGCTGCCGCCGCCGGTCTGGTACATGGCGTGGACACCGTCGACCTCGAGCGCGGCGAGCGCGCTGATCCGGGCGACCACCTCGTTGGCGACCCGCACCGTGCCCAGCCGCTCGCGTCCGCCGGTGCCGTGCACCAGCTCCAGACGGTCGCCCTCGAGGCTCATGTCACCCGCTCCATGTACTTGCCGTTGCGGGTGTCGACGCGGATGCGCTCGCCCTGGGTGACGAAGAGGGGGACGTCGACCACCGCTCCGGTCTCGAGCGTGGCCGGCTTGCTGCCACCCGTGGCCGTATCTCCCTTGAAGCCGGGCTCGGTGTAGGTCACCTCCAGCTCCACGGCGATTGGCAGCTCGACACCAAGGACCCTCCCGTCGTACTGCAGCAGGAAGAGCGGGTCGTTCTCCTTCAGCCACCTGGTGGCGTCGCCGAGCAGCTCCTCGCCGATCGGGAACTGGTCGTAGGTCGTGCTGTCCATGACCACGTAGCTGTCGCCGTCCTTGTAGAGGTACTGCGCGTCGGTCCGCTCGATGCGTGCCCGGGTGAAGCGCTCCTCGGGGCGGAACGTCTCCTCGGTGACCGCCCCCGTGTTCACGTTCTTGAACTTGGCGCGGACGATCGCGGTGCCGCGCCCCATCTTCACGTGGTGGAAGTCGAGCACCTGCAGCAGCTCGCCCGACTTCTCCACGGTGTTCCCGGGACGCAGGTCTCCGGCTTCGATCATCGATGCGCCTCCTGGTTCTCGGACGCTGACGCGCCCATGGTGCGGGGGGACTCCCCCCTGCCGCCCCCCTGGTTCTCGGACGCTGACGCGCCCATTCTGCGGGGGGATTCCCCCCTGCCGCCCCCCTCGGCGGTGGTGGACGGCGGGGTCAGCAGGCGGGTCAGTGCCTCCAGGGCGACCCGGTAGCCGTCCGCCCCCAGGCCGGCGATCACCCCCCGCGCCGCCTCGGCGGTCAGCGAGGTGTGGCGATAGGGCTCGCGAGCGTGGATGTTGGAGAGGTGGACCTCGATCACCGGGCGGGCGAAGGTCCGCAGCGCGTCGGCGAGGGCGATGCTGACATGGCTGAGCCCGCCCGGGTTGATGATGCACCCCTGGGACGCCTCGCGCTCCTCCTCGAGCAGGTCGATGAGCACCCCCTCGTGGTTGCTCTGCTCGCAGCGCAGCTCGACGCCGAGCTCGCCGGCGCGGCGCTGCAGGCAGGTCTCGATGTCGGCAAGCGTCGCCGAGCCGTAGAGGTGGGGATCGCGGCGGCCGAGGCTGCCGAGGTTGGGCCCGTTGAGCACCAGGATGCGGGTCATCCGCCGAGCGCGGCGTGCAGGGTGTCGCGCACCGCCTCCTCGGGGACGAGGTGACCGGGGGTGGCCAGCCCCCGCCGCTCCACCAGCACCCAGCGCACCGCGCCGCCGCGCGCCTTCTTGTCGCCGCGAGTGGCGGCCACCACCGCGTCGACGTCGACCGCCGGATGCAGGGCGCCGAGGCCGGATCGCTCCAGCAGCTCGTCCTGCCAGGCGAGGTCGGTGCCGGGCAGGCCGAGCAGGCTCCGGCTGAGCCGCCCGGCGACGCGCATCCCCGCCGCCACCGCCTCGCCGTGGAGCATGGTCTCGTAGCCGGTCACCGCCTCGAGAGCATGCCCGACGGTGTGCCCGTAGTTCAGCACGGCGCGCCGGCCCGACTCGCGCTCGTCGGCGCTCACCACCTCGGCCTTGGCACGGCAGCAGTGGCGCACCACCTCGGCGAGGGCGTCGAGGTCGCGGCCGAGCAGGGCGTCGAGGCGCGCGTCGACGCTGGCCGCGAGGGTGCCGTCGACGGCCATCGGGTACTTGATGATCTCGGAGAAGGCGGCGCGGTAGGCGCGCTCCGGGAGCGTGGCGAGGGCGTCGAGGTCGCAGAGCACCGCGCTCGGCTGCCAGAAGGCGCCGGCGAGGTTCTTGCCGGTGCTGAGGTTGACGCCGGTCTTGCCGCCGATGCCGCTGTCGACCATGGCGAGCAGGGTGGTGGGCACGGCGACGTAGGCGATGCCCCGCGAGTAGGCGGCGGCGGCGAACCCGGCGAGGTCGCCGACGGTGCCGCCGCCGACCACCACCAGGCAGTCGCCACGGCCCAGGCGCAGCCGCGCCAGTCGCTCCACCAGCCATCCCGCGCGGCTCCAGGTCTTCACCTGCTCACCGCCGCGCAGGGTGATCAGCGCGGTCTCGCGCCCGCCCGCCCCGCAGGCGGCGAGCGCCCGGCGGGCGAGGCCGAGAACCGCCCGGTCGGCCACCACGGCGACCCGGGTGGCGCCCTCGGGCAGGTGGGCGGGGAGGCCGTCGACCACCCCGGCACCGACGGCGATGTGGTAACTGCGGTCGCCCAGGCTGACCGACAGCTCCTCGCCGGCGCCCGCGCCGGCGAACTGCGCCTCCAGCCGGTTGCCGGCGACCGCGTCGGCGACCCGGTCGCACACCTCCTCGACGTCGCCGTCGGCGCTGTCGACGCGCAGCGGGGCGGCGGCGTAGAGCTGGCCCCGGGAGCGGCGGAGCTCGGCCAGACGGGCGGCGGGGTCGTCGCGGAGCAGGGGACGGTCGCCGGCGGCGCCGAGGCGCCGGAGCAGCTCGGCGTCCCCGGCGTCGAGCCAGACCACCAGCGTCGACTGCCAGAGCAGCTCCCGCGCCGCCGGGCGGCTGGGCAGCCCGCCGCCGCAGGCCACCACCACCGGCCCCTCCTCGGCGAGGGCGGTGCGCAGCGCCTCCAGCTCGCGGGCCCGGAAACCCTCCTCGCCCTCGGCGGCGAAGACCTCCGAGATGGTGCGACCGGCGCTCTGCTCCACCAGGCTGTCGGTGTCGGCGAGCCGCCACCCCAGCCGGCGCGCCAGCGCCCGCGCCACCGAGGACTTGCCGCTGCCGGGCAGCCCCACCAGCGCCACCCTGCCCACGCGGTGGGCCCCGTTCGCCGTCACGCTCAGCCCTCGGCGGCTGCGGCTGCCGGCGCGGATGCGGCGGTCGCGGCGGCGGGGCGTGCGCCCGTCGAGCCGCCGGCGCGCATCCTCCGCCGGTGGGCGGTCACCGCCCGGCGCAGCTCCTCGAAGGAGTCGCCGCCGAACTTCTCCATCACCGCCGCGGCGAGCACCCAGGCCATCATCGCCTCGGCGACCACGCCGCCCGCCGGCACCACGCAGATGTCGCTGCGCTCGTAGTGGGCATTGATCTCCTGGCGGGTGACCAGGTCGACGCTGCGGAGCGGCTTGAGCAGGGTGGAGATGGGCTTGAAGTACACCTGCGCCCAGACGTCCTCGCCGTCGGTGATCCCTCCGGTGAGGCCGCCCTGGCGGTTGGTGCGGTGGCGGAAGCCCTCGCCCTCCACCCAGCGGGGGGCGTCGTGCACCGCCGAGCCGGGCAGCCCGGCACCCGCGAAGCCTGCGCCGAGCTCGACCGCCTTCACCGACTGGATGCTGCACATGGCCTGCGCGATCAGGCCGTCGAGCCGCCGGTCCCACTGGCTGTAGCTGCCAAGCCCGGCCGGAACGTTCGAGGCCACCACCGCGACCACTCCGCCCAGGGTGTCGCCGCCGGCGCGAGCGGCGTCGATGGCGGCCACCATCTCCGCGGAGGCGGCGGGGTCGGGGCAGCGCACCGGCGAGGCCTCGACCGCCGTCCAGTCGATGGCGCCGGCGTCGAAGGCCCCCTCCACGCCCGGGGCCGGCATCACCACCGGGCCGATGCTGCGCACGTAGGAGCGGACCTGGATGCCGAGGCGGCGGAGCAGGGTCTTGGCCACCGCGCCGGCCGCCACCCGGGCGGCCGTCTCCCTGGCGCTGGCGCGCTCGAGCACATTGCGCACGTCGTCGAAGCCGTACTTGAGGGCGCCGGCGAGGTCGGCGTGCCCCGGGCGCACCCGGGTGACCCGCTTGGGGGTGAAGCCGGCAGCCTCGATCTGCATCGGCCGCCGCCAGTTGTCCCAGTCGCGGTTGCGCACCACCAGGGTCACCGGCGAGCCGAGCGTCCGGCCGCCGCGCACCCCGCCCACGATGTCGGCGCTGTCCCGCTCGATCTTCTGGCGGCCGCCGCGGCCGTATCCCCCCTGCCGCCGGCGGAGATCGCGGTCGATGTCGCGCGGCCCGTCGAGCGGCAGCCCGGCGACCAGGCCGTCGACGATGACGGTGAGCTGGGGGCCGTGGGACTCGCCGGCGGTGAGGAAGCGGAGCATGCCCGCTATTGTGCGGCGGGGCGGCATCCCCGTCGCACGCCCCGCCCGGTGGCTCGGCCGATCTGCCCGGCCGGGAGAGTGGCTCGGGCGATCTGCCGGCCCGGGGTGGGTGGCTCGGGCGATCTGCCGGCCGGGTGGGTGGCTTGGGCGATCTGCCGGCCGGGTGGGTGGCTCGGCCGATCTGTGGCCCGGGTGGGTGGCTCGGGCGATCTGCCACGTGGAGATGCGCGGCGGTTCTGCGGCCGGTGGAGATGCCCGGCAGTTCTGCCGCCGGTTGAGTTTCGCGGCCAGCCGCTCTGCCGCCGGTTGAGGTTCGCGGCCAGCCGCTCTGCCGCCGGTTCTTACTCGGGGGGGACTGCGTCCCCCCCGTCTGGTCGCAAGACATCGTGCGCTGGCGCGCCCGATGCCGGCTCCCGCCCCCCCTCGCCGGCACTCGCCGGCGGCGCTCGC
>JAQBPH010000365.1:0-10311 GCA_028287625.1 Chloroflexota bacterium
ACTTGGCGGTGGAGACCTCGAGCGCGCGGCGTTGCGCCGGCGGGAGCGGTCGCACGGTCCATCCCGCCAGCGTCGCGCTCAGCTCACGACAGCCGGCGAGCAGCTCCTCGGTCGGAGCCGCGGTGGAGCCGGCGATCACGACCGAGTCGCCGGCGGCCCTGATCCTCGTCGCCTGGACGATGCCGCCGGCGAGGCCGCGCAGCCGGGACACCTGCTCCCGAGCGCCGTCGAGCTCCGCCTCCGCGAGCTGCTCGATCTCGCCGAGGTCACCGTTGCGCAGCAGGTCGAGGTATCCGGCCAGGACGGTGAGCGGCCCGCCGAACTCGTGCGAGAGCCGCCTCGCCAGCTCGAGGTAGCGCTCGGCGGCGTCGACCGCCGCCGGGGGTTCGAGACTCGCGGCCACGCTCAGCCGGAGGCGGCCACACCGCCTACGAGGCGGTGGCGCTGGCGCTGGTCTCGCGGATGACCGTCACCTTGATCATCCCCGGATAGGTCATCTCCGCCTCGATCTCGCGGGCGATCTCGGCGCAGAGCCCGGGCACCTGGTCGTCGGGGACCATGTCGGGACGCACCGCCACCCGCACCTCGCGTCCCGCCTGCATGGGGAAGGCGCGCTCCACGCCGCTGTGGCGGGTGGCGATCTGCTGGAGCTGCTCGAGCCGCTGCAGGTAGGTGGTCAGGGTGTCGCGGCGCGCTCCCGGCCGGGAGGCGGAGATGGCGTCGGCGCAGATGGTGAGCATCGCCAGGTCGGTCGACGGCTCCTCGTCGAAGTGGTGGGCCTTCACCGCGTGGACGATGCGGGCGTCGACGCCGAGCAGGGCGAGCAGCTCGCCGCCGATGATCGCGTGCGAGCCCTCGACGTCGTGGTCGACCGCCTTGCCGATGTCGTGGAGCAGCCCGGCGGAGCGCGCCTCGGCGGCGTCGAGGCGCAGCTCGGAGGCGAGCATGGCGCAGAGGTAGCCGGTCTCCTGGCAGTGGAGCAGGGCGTTCTGCCCGTACGAGAACCGATAGTGGAGGGTGCCCAGCAGCTCGGCGAGCTCGGGGCGGCCGTCCATGCGCATCTCCCAGAGAGCCCGCTCGCCGAGGACGTTGATCTCGCGTGCCAGGTCGCGGCGGGTGCGCAGCAGCAGCGGCGCCACGTCGTCGGCGCGGAGCTGGCGGTCGAGGGCCTCCAGCGACGCCTGCCGGGCGACCTCCCGGCCGACCGGGTCGAGGCCGCGCAGCGTGGCCTGGTTGCGCTCCGGGTCGACGCCCAGGTCGGTCGCGGTGGCCTCGGCGACCGCGGCGAGGGCGCCGATCAGCCGCTCCCGCGCACCCTCGTCGAGGCCCTCGAGGGTGAGCGGGGTGCCGCGCGGAGCGCCGTCGGCGTGGGAGACGTCCATCCGCTGGATGGCGTCGGCGAGGTGCATCCGGGCGGTGGGGACGAGGTCGCCGACCATGCCGTTGACGGCGCGGGTCACCCGCCCGGTGTGGTCGGAGGCGAGCTCGCTCTCGAGGCTGGCGAGCACCGTCGCCTCCGCGCGGGGCCGGTCGAGGGCGGCGACCGCCTCCAGCCGCCGGCCGATCTCCCCGCGCGAGCCGGCGACCTCCCCCTGTGCCGCCTCCAGCGCCGCCCGCTCCCGGTCCAGTGCCTCGCGCCGCTCCTCGGCCACCCGGCGGCGCTCCTGCAGGGCGCGGCTGCGCTCCTCGAGGGTGCTGTCCCGCGCCTCCAGCAACGCCTGCCGCTCGGCGAGCTCGTCCATGACGCTGCTGCGCGAGGCGATCGCCTCGGTGCGCGCCTGGGCGAGCACCGCCGCCGCCTGGGTGCGCGCCTCCACCAGGGCGCTGCGCGCCGCCGCTCCGGCCCCTGGCGCGTTGGACGGCTGGCGGCGGGCGCGCTGCCCCCGGGCGGTCACCGCACCGGCCGCGATGAGCAGGGCGGCGGCCAGGGCCGCGAGGACGATCGTCTCCATGTGCGCGACTCTACTTATCTGCGCTGACGCGCAGAACGGAGGCGGTGGGGATCAGGCGCTCGGGGGCGGGTCGAAGGGCTCGGCGGCGGGGGTCAGGTGTTCGGCGAAGAGGGCGGCCGGCGGCGGGAGCACGCGGCGGCGGTCCCAGCAGAGCGCCATCGTGCGGGCGATCGGCGGCTGGCGCAGCGGGATCACCGCCACCCGGGTCGAGGGCACCGGCAGCGGCATCGGCAGCAGGGTGATGCCCAGCCCGGCCTCGACCAGCCCCTGGACGATGGTGAAGTCGTCCCCCTCGTAGGCCACGGTCTCGGCCAGCCCCTCGCGGAGGAAGGCCTCGTCGACGACCTTGCGCAGGCCGCTGCGCGAGCGGGGGAGGATCAGCGCCTCGCCGGCGAGGTCGCGCAGGGTGCAGGAGCTGCGTCCGACCAGGTGGTGGCCGGCGGGGACCACCACCGCCACGCGCTCGCGGAAGAGGGCGACGATCTCGAGGTCGCGCTGGCCCACCGGTGGCGGACCCAGGATGCCGAGGTCGAAGTCGCCGTTGAGCACCCCGCTCACCACCTCGGCCGAGGTGCCCTCCCGGAGGGTGAACCGCACCCCGGGGTGTCGGTCGAGGAAGCGGGCGAGCCGCTCCGGGAGCCAGCGCGCCCCCACCGTGTGGAGGAAGCCGAGGCGCACCTCGCCGCTCTCGGCCGAGACCGCTCCCTGGGCGTCGGCGATGGCCTCTCGCAGGTCGTGGAGGAGCCGCTCCGCCCGGGGCACCAGGCGGTTGCCCGCGGGGGTGAGGCGGATGCTCCGGCGTATCCTCTCGAAGAGGGCGACCCCCACCTCCTCCTCCAGCCGCGCGATCTTTCGCGACACCGTCGACTGCTCCGCGCCCAGGGCCTCCGCGGCATGGCCGAGGTGGCCGTGCTGGGCGACCGCGAGGAAGGTTCGGAGCCCGTCCACATTGATGCGATCCATGCATCAATTCGAACCGAATTGTGATGTTGAAGTCAACTGTCCGGGTGGGTACTCTCTCTCGAGGCCTCTCGCGGAGATCAACTGGTGGACTTCGACGTGGAGTGCCTCGCGGAGAATTTGATGCTTATTGAGAACGCAACCGCAGAGTTGCACCGTGCGCGGCTCCGTCACCAGCGAGACCTGGCCGAGCGGACGCGCTTCCGCCGGCTGGTCGAGCGTGTTGACGAGGTGATCGAGCTGTGCGAGGAGACCCATCTGCAGGGCATCAAGGAGGCCCCGAAGGACCTCGCCCAGCAGTCCGGGGAGCTCCTTCGCAACGCGGTCGGCATCGTCGAGGGTGCCGGCGACGAGACCGCCCTGCGCTCCGTCACCGACGCGGTGGCGCGGCGTCAGGTGAAGGTCACCGAGATCATGGACGTCCTCTGGACCGTCCAGGAGGTCGTCTTCGACCTCATGCTCCCGTGGCGGTGCGAGCTGCCCGAGGACGTCGAGGTCACCCCCGGCTCCGGCATCTGGCGGTACGACAGCGCCGCCTGACCAGGCCGGTGCGGCGGCGGGCCGCGCCCGCCGCCGGCAACGGGGTACACTCGCGACGCCTGCGTGGGATTCATCTTCCGTTCGTCCCCAGCCGGCGAAAAGGAGGTGAGTTCCCGAACGTGTCGGAGGTCAAGGTCCGCGAGGGCGAGACCTTCGAGAGCGCGCTGCGACGCTTCAACAAGAAGATCAAGCAGAACGGCATTCTCTCGGAGGTGCGTCGCCGCGAGCACTACGAGAAGCCGTCGGTACGGCGCAAGCGCAAGCTGGTCGCCGCGAAGAAGCGTCGTCTCAAGGCCGGGTGAGCCCGGTCCCGGCGCGGAGCGCCCGGCGGCACGGGGGCGGAGCGCCCCCGTGCCCCGGCGCCGGACCGCAGCCGTGCGCGTGACCGTGGTCAGCGCCGACGGGCTCGGCGAGGCGGCTCGGGCGGCGGTCCGGGCGGCCTCGCTCGCCCCGCTCCTGCGCCGCTGCGGAGCGACTCTCGAGGTCCCAGAACGTGCCGCGCTCAGCGTCCGGCTCACCGACGACGCCGAGCTGGCGCAGCTCAACACCCGATTCCGCGGCGTCGGGGCGCCCACCGACGTGCTCGCCTTCCCCACCGAGGAGCCCGGGCATGTCGGCGACCTTGCCATCTCCGTCGAGCGCGCCCTCGGCCAGGCGGAGGACGGCGTCGCCGAGCTCCGGCTGCTCGCCGTCCACGGCCTGCTCCACTGCCTCGGCCACGATCACGCCGACCCCGAGGGGGCGGCGGCGATGACCGCGGAGACCCGCTGCCTGCTTCCCGGCCAGGCCGTGCCGGACCTCGAGCCGGGCGAGGAGTAGTGGCGACGCTGGTCATCGGGCTCGGCAATCCCGGCGGCGAGTACGCATCCTCCCGGCACAATGTGGGCTGGCGCACCCTCGCCGAGCTGGAGCGGCGCGGCCGGTTCGGCAGGGAGCGCCGGGAGGGGCCGTCGAAGGTCCGGGAGGGCTCGGTCGACGGCCTCGACATCGTCATCGCCCGTCCCACCACCTTCATGAACCTCAGCGGCCGCGCCGGACGGCATCTCACCGCGAAGCTCGGCACCCCGCCCGAGGACGCCATCGTCGTCCACGACGACCTCGACCTCCCCCTGGGACGGCTGCGGCTGCGCCGCGGCGGCAGCGCCGGCGGCCAGCGGGGGGTGCGGCACCTCATCGACTCCTGGCAGACCCAGGACTTCATGCGGGTGCGCATCGGGATCGGTCGCCCACCCCCCGGGGTAGACCCTGTGGACTATGTTCTCCAGGCCTTCGACCCCGACGAGCGCGAGCACCTGCCGGCGATCGTCGGCCGGGCGGCCGATGCCGTGGTCGCCATCGTCCGCGAGGGCCTCGAGCCCGCCATGAACCAGTTCAACCGTGCCCCCGACGACTGACGCCCCCACCCTCCGCTCCCGGCTCGACGGCGTCGCCGAGCTCCGGGCGCTGGCGCACGCCCCCCACGGCACCCTCGCCGGCGTGCCCTCGGGCGCCGCCGGCCTGCTCGCCTGGTGGCTGCGTGAGACCACGGGCCGGAGCGTGCTCGTGCTCTCACCCGAGGCCGAGACCACCTGGTCGGACACCGCCGCCTGGGCGGGCGACCAGCGGCTGGCGCTCTTCCCCGCGGCCGACACCCTCCCCTTCGACCGGGTGGCCCCTGGCGAGGAGGTCACCCGCCACCGCCTCGCGACCCTCGCCATCCTGGCGGGGGAGGGGCCGGCGATTGTGGTCGCCGCTCCCGGCGGCCTGGTGCGGCCGACCCTGCCCCCGGCGCTCGTCCGCAGCGGCATGACCCTGCGGCGCGGCGACACCGTCTCCCGCGACGCGGTGGTGAACCGGCTGGTGGCGCTCGGCTACCGCCGCGAGCCGGCGGTGTCCTCGCCCGGCGAGTTCTCGGTGCGCGGCGGCATCGTCGACGCCTTCGGGCCCGACCGCAACCGTCCCTGGCGCGCCGAGTGGTTCGGCGACGAGGTGGAGGGCCTGCGCGCCTTCGACGTCGCCACCCAGACGTCGGTGGCCCAGCTCGAGATGGTGACCGTGCCCCCCGCCCGCGAGCTCGACCTCTCCTCCGGGTCGGTGGCGCGGGCGCTGGAGGCGGTGCGGGCCCTCGACCTCTCCGGGGCCCGTCCCGAGATCCGCGACGACTGGGTGCGCGACATCGACCGCCTCGGCGCCGGGGCCTACGGCGAGGGCATCGACCTCTTCACACCCTACCTGCAGCAGGACCCGCCGGTGACCCTGCTCGACCACCTCGACGACCCCATCACCCTGCTGATCGGCGGCCGTGAGCGCTGGCGGCGGGCGGTGGCGCGCTACCTGGTCGAGGCCGAGGGGCTGCGTGCGCAGGAGGAGCAGCGCGGCGAGCTGCCCGTCGGGTCGCGCAGCGGCCTGCTCGACGCCGGCGCCGCCGAGGCGCTGCTCGACCGGCTGTCCCCGGTCGAGGTGGTCCGCGAGTCGGCGGACGGCGACGCCGTCGACCTCGGCTGGCGCGGCGCGGACAGCTACGTCGGCCGCTTCGACGCCCTCGCCGCCGAGGTGCGGCGCCGCCTCGACGCCGGCCGCTGCGAGCTGGTGCTCTCGCGCCAGGAGCACCGCGTCGCGGAGCTCGCCGCCGAGCAGGGCCTCGACGCGGTGTCCGCCGAGGAGGAGCCGGCCGCCACCCCGCTGGTGGCGGGCAGCCTGGTGACCGTCCACGGCGACCTCTCCCAGGGGTTCTCCGCGGACGCGGCCGGCCTCGACGTGGTCACCGACGCGGAGCTCTTCGGCACCGTCAAGCGCCGCGGGTCGCGGCTCGCCCGCGGCACCCGCCGCACCGTGGTGTCGACCTCGGCGCGGGGGGCGCGGAGGGCGGCGACGGGCGCTCCCGCCCGCGAGGCCTTCGTCATCCCGTTCCAGCCCGGCGACCTGGTGGTCCACCAGGACCACGGCATCGGCCGCTTCATCGAGATGCGCACCGTCGAGGACGACGGCGGCGAGCACGAGTACATGACCGTCGAGTACGCCGAGGGCGACAAGCTGTACGTCCCCGTCGCCCACCTCGACCGGGTCGACCGCTACGTCGGCGGGGCCGACGGCAGGCCCCAGCTCTCGCGGCTCGGCGGCGGCGACTGGGAGCGCACCAAGCGGCGGGTCAAGGAGCGCACCGAGGAGGTGGCTCGCGAGCTGCTGGCCCTGTACTCGCGGCGGGAGTCGACCCAGGGCACCCCGGTGCCGCCGGACGGCGCCTGGCAGCAGGAGCTGGAGGCCGCCTTCCCCTACCAGGAGACCCCCGACCAGGAGGTGGTCCTGGAGGAGATCAAGCGGGACATGGAGTCCTCCCGGCCGATGGACCGGGTGGTCTGCGGCGACGTCGGCTTCGGCAAGACCGAGCTGGCGATGCGCGCCGCCTTCAAGGCCGCCGCCGATGGCCGCCAGGTGGCGATGCTGGTGCCCACCACGGTGCTCGCCCAGCAGCACTTCACCACCTTCTCGTCACGCCTCGCCCCCTTCCCGATCACCGTCCGCCAGCTCTCCCGCTTCTCCACCCCGGACGAGGTCACCGACACCCTGGCCGGGCTGCGCTCGGGCGGCGTCGACATCGTCATCGGCACCCACCGGCTGATCTCGAAGGACGTCCAGTTCCGCAACCTGGGGCTGGTGATCATCGACGAGGAGCAGCGCTTCGGCGTCCTCCAGAAGGAGCGCTTCAAGCAGCTGCGGGTCGCCGTCGACGTGCTCTCGCTGTCGGCGACGCCGATCCCCCGCACCCTCCACATGTCGCTGGCGGGGATCCGCGACCTCTCGGTGATCCAGACCGCGCCGGAGGAGCGGCAGCCGATCAAGACCTTCGTCACCGCCCGCGAGGACGGCCTGATCCGCGAGGTCATCACCCGCGAGCTCGCCCGCGGCGGGCAGGTGTACTACGTCCACAACCGGGTGCAGGGGATCGAGCGCGAGGCCGAGAAGCTGCGCGAGCTGATGCCCGGGGTGCGCATCGAGGTGGGCCACGGCCAGCTGCCGGAGCGGTCGCTCGCCCGGGTGATGCAGCGCTTCATGGACGCCGAGATCGACGTGCTGCTGTGCACCACCATCATCGAGTCCGGCCTCGACATCCCCAATGCCAACACCATCATCATCAACGACGCCCACCGCCTCGGCCTGGCCCAGCTCTACCAGCTGCGCGGCCGGGTGGGTCGCGCCGGGCAGCGCGCCTACGCCTACGTCCTCTATCCGCCGGCCAAGTCGCTGACCGAGCGCGCCGACAAGCGGCTCGAGGTGATCGGCGACCTCCAGGACCTGGGCGCGGGCTTCCGCCTGGCGCTGCGCGACCTGGAGATCCGCGGCGCCGGCAACCTGCTCGGCGAGGAGCAGCACGGCGAGATCGCCGCGGTCGGGCTGGAGCTGTACAACCACCTGCTCCGCGACGCCGTCACCCGGCTCCAGGGAAAGCCGGTGGTGGAGTCGCCCGCCCAGGTGACGGTCTCGCTGCCGCTCGCCGCCCACCTGCCCCCGAGCTACGTCAGCGACGAGAGGCTGCGGCTGCGGTGCTACCAGGACCTCGCCGCCGCCGCCACCGAGATCGAGCTCGAGACCCGCGGGCGCGGGCTCGCCGACCGCTTCGGGCCGCCGCCCGCCCCCGCCCAGGCGCTGCTGCTCACCCTGCGGGTGCGCCTCCTCGCCGCCGCCGCCGGGGCGCTCGGCGTGGAGCGCGACGGCGAGGCGGTGGTGGTGCGCCTCCCCACCGGCCACGGCCTCGACCTGCCCGCGGTCGCCGCCCAGTTCCGCGGCGTCACCTCCTCGCCGACCCGGCTGCGGGTGCCGACGACGCGGCGTCCGGGCGAGGCGGGATGGGAGGATGTGCTGGTCCGCGCCCTGCGCGAGCTGGGCCGGCTCGAGCGCATCCGGCAGCGGGCCGCCTCGTAGCCGGGGGACACGAACATGAAGAAGAGGAGTGACGCGTGAGGGACGAGGCGGCGGAGTCGGTCCGGGCGCTGGGCGAGGTGGTGGAGCGGCTGCGCGCGCCCGGGGGCTGCCCCTGGGACCGCGAGCAGACCCATCGCACCCTGCGCCCCTATCTGCTCGAGGAGACCTACGAGGCGTTGGAGGCGATCGAGGGCGGCCAGCCGGCGCGGCTGCGCGAGGAGCTCGGCGACGTCCTCCTCCAGGTCTTCATGCACTGCGCCATCGCCCAGGAGGCGCCCGACGGCTTCGACGTCGGCGAGGTCGCCGAGGTGACGCGCCAGAAGATGGTCCACCGCCATCCCCACGTCTTCGGCACCGCCGAGGTGGCCGGAGCCGCCGAGGTGGTGGTGAACTGGGAGCGGCTGAAGGCGGCGGAGAAGGGGGAGCGCCTGTCGGTGCTCGAGGGGGTGCCGATCACCCTGCCCGCCCTCGCCTACGCCCTCGGCGTCCAGAAGCGCCCAGCCCGGCTCGGTTTCGACGAGACCCCCGAGGTCGCCGGCGCCCTCGCGCGTCTCCGGGAGGCGCTCGCCGGCCTCGAGGCGGAGACCGCCGCCGCCGCCGCGGCCCCGGCGCAGCAGGGCGCCGACTGGGCCCTCGACCAGGCCGCTCCTGCCGCCGCTCCGCCGCCCGTCCCCGGCGGCCACGCACCGCCCCCGCCGCCCGCCCCTCCCGCCCTCGAGGCGGCCGTCGGCGAGCTGCTCTGGTCGGCGGTCGCGGTGGCGCGCCGGCTGCGCGTGAACCCGGAGGACGCGCTGCGCCACCGCGCCGGCCGCTTCGCCGGCCGCTTCCGCGACCTGGAGGTGCAGGCTCGGGAGGAGGGCCGGTCCCTCTACTCAGTCGAGGTGGAGGAGTGGGAGCGTCGCTGGCAGGAGAGCGGGGAGGCCAGGGGCGCGCGTGTGACCGGTGACGGGAGGCCGTGAGGAGAGGCTCGGGTCGACGTGCGGCGGTGGGGGAGGTGCGGCTGATCTGCTGCGGGTGGGGGAATGCCCCCGGCCCGTTCTGCCGTCGGGTGGCAGATACTCGGCCGATCTGCAGACGCGCGGAGGTGTGCGGCAGTTCTGCCGCCGGTTGAGTGGCGCGCGGGGGGTACTCGCAGGCGAAGCGCTTCGCGCGAATGGCACAGGGAGACGTAACTCGCCCCGAGTGAAACAGGCATCCCGCCTGACCATCGCCCGGTAATGCGACAGCGCCGCTATACTCTGCGCGTCACGGCCGTTCCCGCCAACGTCTCAGAGGGCCGTCGCAATCCCTCCGCGTTCCCGCCGCACCCTCCCCCGGCGCCGTCTGCTCGCCGTCGGTGTCGCCGTTGCCGGGACGTGGGTGAGCTACGCGGTCTACGCGGCCACCACCGCGGGGCATGCTCTCGACGGACGGGTGCGCACTCTCCAGAAGGAGAACGCCGCCCTCCGCCAGCAGGTCGACCTGCGCCGGCGGGAGCTGGCCTCGGCCAGCTCGAGCGGCTGGCTGGAGGAGGAGGCGCGCCGCCTCGGCTTCATCCGTCCCGGCGAGCGCATGTACGTGCTCGCGACTCCCGGCGCCAAGGTCCCGGCCGAGGGCGGCGTCGACCCGGGTCCGCTGCCCGGCGCTCCCAGCCCGACCCCACGTCCTGCCGGCGCCCCTCCCGCCGCCGTCGCGCAGACCGCTGCGCCGGCTCCTGCCGCAGCGGCGTCCCCGCCGGGCCCCACGCCCATGCAGTTCACCGTGCCGCGGCACTGAGGACGACATGGCCGGTCGAGCCGGCGGGCGCGGCTGATCTGCCGCCGGTGGAGATTCGCGGCTGTCCTGCCGCCGGTTGAGATTCGCGGGGGGCCGCTCTGCCGCCGGTTTTGACTCGGGGGGGACTGCGTCCCCCCCGTCTGGTCGCAAGACATCGTGCGCTGGCGCGCCCGATGCCGGCTCCCGCCCCCCCTCGCCGGCACTC
>JAQBPH010000372.1:0-12861 GCA_028287625.1 Chloroflexota bacterium
AGCAGGTAACGCTGCGGGCTCTCCGCAATGCAGCCGAGCGAGGCCGGCTTGCTGCAACCAAGAGAGCCGACGGACAGTGGCTCAGCACCCGCAAGGCCGTAGAGAAGTACGTCGCTAGCCGGTACCAGAGGCCCGATCCGTCATCCGTCTACCGCCTCCGCGACTTGCGATAACTGCGGAGCCGCGGTTCCCGATCCTGGCAATCTTCCACCCGAAGAGCGCATGCCTTGTCCGAAGTGCCGATGGTCGTCGCCCGGCTGAGGCGGATTTCAGCACCGGATCACCGTGCGCATGGGCCAGCTGCACGAGCAGGCCTACATCACGTTCTGGCAGTCGATCCTCGACGAGCCCCCGCGATGGACCCGCGGCTGGCCTCGATCTACGAGCAGGAGCCGGTGCCGGTCGGCGCCGAGGCGTCAGCCGGCAGGATTAGCCGGTGCACCCCGCCGGACGGGGCACGGGGGTGACCAGAGCGGCGCCCGGCGGCGAGCCCAGGTAGGTCACCACCAGCCGCACCGCCACGGTGCCGTCGTTGCGGGCGGTGTGCGCGGTGCCGGCGGGCACGTCGAAGGCCTGCCCGGGCCCCAGGTGACGTGGGGCGCAGCCCGGGTCGCCGGCGACGGTCAGGGCGACCTGGCCGGCGGTGACCACGCTGTTCTCGAAGCCCGGATGGGTGTGCCAGGGGACGACGCCGCCGGGCTCGATGGTCACCGTCTGCACGGTGAGCTGGCTGGGCGGCGCCACGGTGATGTGCAGCGGGTCGGTCATGGTGCCCTGGCCGAGCTGGGTGCGGATCACCTTGCTCGCCGGGCTGGCGCCGACGGTCGCGGTCGCCGCCGGGGCGCTGCTGGCCGCCGCGGTGCCCCCGCTCGAGCCACAGCCCGCCACGGCGCCGCCGAGGAGGGCGACGAGGATGCCGGTGGCGACGCGCTTCACGGCCCCGGACTCTATCCCTCCGCCGCCCCCGGTCTCAACGGCTCAGACCCGCCGTCCCAGGAAGGCCATCAGCTGGTCCTGGCGGGACGCGCCCTCCGGCGCCGGCAGGGCAGGACCGAACACCCCGGGGGAGCGCATCCCGGCGCTGTCGATCGGCTCCCAGCGGGCGAAGGTGTCCTCCACCAGGGCGGGATCGAGCTCGGCGTCGACCCCGGCGGCACGGGCCAGGTCCCAGGTGTGCACCAGCATCTCGCCGGTCATGAACTGCTCGATCATGATCATCAGCGGCATGTCGCCGACCGGGCCGGGAACGACCCGCTCGAGGGCCTCGGGGGTGAGCGCGGCGGTGGTGGCCGCGCGCGCCGCCTGCCAGCTGGCCACCGGGTCGTCCCCGGCCACCTGGCGGTCGCTGGGCCGCTCCGCCGGCGGGGTGGTCCCGGTCGCCAGCATGCCCAGCATGCGCACGCCGCCGATGACGTGGCCGGCGACGTCGCGCGCCGTCCAGCCCTCGCAGGGGGATGCGCTCTCCCAGCCGTCCGCGGGCACATCGCGGAGCACCCGCTCGAAGCCGTCGAGCACGGCGGTGTAGTTGGCCAGCATGTCGGTCATGGGCGGATCGTAGCTCGGTGCCTAGGCGACCGCCACGAGGTCGCCGTCGTCGCTCGACCGGTCGCTGCGGCCGCCGCGCAGGGGCACCTCGCGGAGCACGACGACGGCCACCAGCGCCAGCGCCGCGGCGGCGAGGGAGAGCCAGAACATCTCGGCGACCGACGCCGCGAAGGCGTCGTGGACACCGGCGACGATGCGCGGCACCAGCCCCTGCTGCGAGGCGGGCAGCGCCGCGGAGATCTGGCCGCCGAGGTCGCCGACCGCGGTCAGGCCGCCGCGGTCGCCGGCGAGGTGCGCCGCCGCGCTCGCGGGCACGCCCTGGGCTGTGAGCGCCCCCGGGAGCCGGCTCGCGAAGCCGGCGCTGAAGAGGGTGCCGGCCGCGGCCAGGCCGATCGAGCCGCCCACCTGCCGGAAGAAGGTCAGGGTGCTGGTGGCCACGCCGATGCGGCCGGGGGTCACACAGTTCTGCACCACCACGGTGAAGCCGCTCAGCGACGGCCCGACACCGAGCCCGAGGACGAGCATCCACGCCCAGAGCGCCGGGCTGCCGGTGTTCGCGTCCAGCCGGGTCATCAGCGCCGCGCCGGCGACCAGGAACACCGCCGAGGCGGTGAGCAGCCAGCGGTAGCGACCGGTCCTGCTGATCAGGACGCCGCCCACCATGCTGCCGCCGATGAGCCCGAGCAGCAGCGGCCAGGTCTCGTAGCCGGAGCCGGTGGCGCTGACCCCGCGCACCGCCTGGAAGTAGCGGGGCAGGAAGATCACCGCGGTGAACATCGCCACGGCGATGAGGAACGACGCCGCCTGGGAGGCCGAGTAGGTGCGGTCGCGGAAGAGGTCGAGGGGCATGATCGGCTCGCGGGCGCGACCCTCGACGATCACGAAGCCGGCGAGCACCACCGCGCCGAGCAGGATCAGGCCGCCGACGCCGGGACTGGCCCAGTCGGGCAGGACGCCGGCGCCGCTGGCCTGGCCCTTGTTGGAGAGGCCGATCAGCAGCGGCACCACGCCGGCGGTGAAGAGGGTGATGCCGAGGAAGTCGATGTCCCGCCACGAGCCGGAGGTGCGGCGCACCGTCGGCAGCACGGCGGCGATGATCGCCAGGGCGGCGATGCCGATGGGCAGGTTGACGTAGAACACCCAGTGCCAGCTGACGTGGTCGGTGAGGAAGCCGCCGATGAAGGGGCCGGCGACGAAGCTGATCCCGAAGACCGCGCCGAACAGGCCCTGGTAGCGGCCCCGCTCGCGGGGGCTGAAGAGGTCGCCGATCACCGCTAGCGAGATCGGGAAGAGGGCGCCGGCGCCGATGCCCTGGAGGGCTCGGAAGGCGATCAGCTGGGTCATGTCCTGGGAGAGGCCGGAGAGCGCCGAGCCGACCAGGAAGAGGACGATCCCGGTCAGCAGCAGCGGCTTGCGGCCGTAGGCGTCGGAGAGCCTGCCGTAGATCGGCCCGGTGATCGTCGAGGTGAGCAGGTAGACGGTGACCACCCAGGTGTACAGGCTGTCGCCGTGCAGGTCGGTGACGATGCGCGGCAGCGCGGTCCCCACGATGGTCTGGTCGAGCGAGGCGAGGAAGAGGCCGAGCAGCGTGGCGCCGAGCACCGCCATCCGGGCGCGATGCGACATCTGCAACGGGGTGGCGTCGTCCGCGGGCGGGCGCACGGTCGTGGCCATGGGGGGATCTCCTTGGGACGTGGGCGTCATCAGGCGGCGCTCCGGTCGGCGGCGGTGGCGGCGACCTCGGTCGTGGCCGGCTCCGCGGAGGCGGACCGGCGGAAGAGCGGCGACGGCCACCAGTTCCAGCGGCCGAGCAGGGTCACCACCGCGGGCACCAGCACGGTGCGGATGAGGAACGTGTCCATGAGCACGCCCGCGGCGATGCCGTAGCCGATCTGGCGGACCTGGTCGGCGCCGGCGGCGTTGCCGGCGGCGATGGCGAGCACCGCGAAGGTGCCGCCGAGGATGACCCCGGCGGTGGTCACCGTGGTGCCGGTGGCGCCCACGGCGCGGCGCACCGCCTCGGCCAGGGGCAGATGGTGCGCCTCCTCGCGGATGCGCGTCATCACGAGGATGTTGTAGTCGGAGCCGAGCGCCATGAGGAAGACGAACATCAGGAAGGGCAGCACGAAGTTGATGCCCGGCGAGCCGCCGATGCGGACGAAGACGATGGCCACGGCGCCGAGCGCGGCGAGGTAGGAGAGCAGCACGCTCACCACCAGGTAGAGCGGCGCCACCAGGCTGCGCATCACCAGCGCCAGCAGCAGCGCGATCAGCACCGCGACGATGGGGATGACCTTGGTCAGGTCGTCGTGGGCGAGGTGGCTGACGTCGTAGGCGAAGGCGGGGAGGCTGGAGACGCCGCTGTCGATGGCGCCCACCCGGCCGGCGATCGCGGTCGCGGTGTCGCGCAGGCCGGGGACGTCGGCGAGCGCATGCTGCGAGGAGGTGTCACCGCGCAGGGTGGCGCCGGTGAGCTTCACGGTGCGGCCGCCGCCGGCGATGTACTGGCCCAGGGTGCGGTAGCGGTTGAGGTCGGCCGCCGACACCCCGGCGGGCGGGGCGTCGGTCGCGAGGACCTGCTGCGGGTCGCGTCCGGCCAGCGCGTGGATGCGGGAGATCTGCGCGGCGGTGAGGCCGAGGTCGAGCGGCCCGGTGACGCTGCCGACCCGGCCGCTGGCGCGGAGCTGCTGCTCCGCCTCGTCGACGGCGACCAGGCTGCTCCAGACCGGCTGGGAGAAGCGCAGCACCACGTCGGTGGGGTTGGGCGGAGAGGGGAGGTGGGCGGCGAGCACCGCGGTGCCGGCCGCCGAGTCGCTGCCCGCGGGGCCGGTGGACTGGTCGGCGAACCCCGCCGTCTGCGCCGAGAGCGAGCCCGTGGCGAGGGCGGCGAACCCGGCCACGCCGATCGCGGCGACGGCCAGGGGACGGCGGGTGACGACGCCGGCGATGCGGCCGTAGAGGCCGGTCCTGGGGTTCTCGACCAGGCGGGTGCGGCTGGGCCAGAAGACCGCCCGCCCGAAGATGGCCAGGATGGCGGGGAGCAGGGTGAGCCCGGCCAGCAGCATCAGCGCGATGCCGATCGCCAGGGCCGGCCCCAGGCTCTGGTAGAGGCCGAAGCGGGCGACCACCAGGCTCATCAGCGCGGCGATGACGGTGAGCGCGCTGAAGGTGATCGACTCGCCGACGGTGGTCACCGCCCGCACCACCGCGTCCCTGGGGGCGAGGCCGCGGCGCAGCTCCTCGCGGACGCGGAAGACGAGGAAGAGCCCGTAGTCGGTGCCGGCGCCGAGCAGCAGCACCACCAGCACCACCTGGGTGATGCTCGAGACCTGCACGCCGATGCGGGTGGCGGCGGCGATCACCGGGCTGGCGAGGAGCAGCACCATCACCGCGGGGGCGAGGGTGAGCAGCGGTGCCAGCAGGGCGCGGAAGGCGACCAGCAGCAGCACCACGATGAGCAGCATGGAGACGCCCTGGGTGCTGCTCCGCGAGGAGCTCGCCCCCTTCTGGGTGTCGACCACGGTGGGCAGCTCGCCGGTGAGGTGGTAGGTGACGTTTCCGGAACCGGAGGCCGCGCTCAGCGTCGCGCGGATCCGGTCGACCAGCCTGCTGCCCTCGCCGGAGCCGTCGTACGGGGCGAGGCGGGTCTGGATCAGCGCCTGGCGCACCGCCCCGTCGGGGGAGACGCCGAGGTCGCGCACGGTGACGTCGCCGGCCAGCGTGGGAATGCCCTGCTCCAGCCGAAGGATCGCCGCCTGGTCCGAGGCGCCGAGCGCGCCACTGCGCGTGTTCGCCACCAGGATCGCCGAGGCGTAGTTCGAGTTCAGGAAGGGCCTGGCCAGATCTGCGGCCTTCATGCTCGCCATGTCCGCGGGCAGGAAGCCGCCGTTGGTGTCCTTGGACACGCTCGACAGCGAGGGGAACAGGTGCACGCTCAGCACCGTGACCGCCAGCCAGATCACCACCACCGGGTAGCGGAAGCGCACCGAGAGACGCCCGATCGCGCCGAAGATGCGGCTCACTGGAGCCGGGCCTCCACGAGCACGTCGACGCCCAGGTCAGGGCCATCGGCGAGCTTCGCGAGCAGGTGGGTGAAGGTGGACAGCTCCTCGTCGCCGAGGCCGCGGGCGAGGGTGCGCACGATCTCGCGCTTGAGCTCGCCGAACCGCGAGGTGACCTCGTCGGCCCGCGAGGTGGCGACGACCCAGACCAGCCGGCGGTCGCCGGGGTCGGTGTGGCGCTCGACCAGCCCGCGGCTGATCAGCCGGTCGACGAGCTGGGTGGCGCTGCTGGGACCCACGCCGAGCAGCGCGGCGAGCTCGTGCATGGTCACCCGGCCGCGGCCGGCAAGGGTCCCGAGCACCTCGAGCTGGTGCACGGTGACGCCGCTGAGCTCGGTCGACATGGTCGCGCCGAGCCCGCGCGGGAGCACCGCGTCGAAACGCTGGCGCATGCGGGCCTGGAGGTCGAGCAGCCGCTCGACGAGCTCCTCCCGCGGGATCGACACTGCCAGGGCGGAATCGTTCATGCCGCGAACCGTACGCGCGCCGCCGCGCCGGGCCCGCCGGTTCGGCAACCTGTGGCCGGGTCATCACCGGGCTGTCACACCGGCCCCCCGCGGCGTATCCTCAGGTCAGGGTTTGGGCATGGATCGGGGAAGGTGTGGTGTGAGCGTCATGGGCTCGCCGCAGCGGAAGGTGGACGTTCCGCGTCGGCCGACGGCACGCTGGGTGGGTGAGGGGCTGGTCGAGATCGACTTCCGCGCCGGGGCGCCCGAGTCGCGGGTCCGCCGCCTCCGCCGTCACGCCGGCACGGTGATCTCCGGGCTGGCGCTGACCGGCGGCCTCGGGCTCGCCGCCGTCGCCCTCCACCACATCCTCAGCGGCGGCTGACGGCTCCCCCTCGGGATCAGCCACCGGCGCTCCGCTCCGGCCAGTCGCCGGGCTGGGGCTGGTCGCGCGGCGCCGCCTCCCAGTCGTCGCGCGGCGGCGAGAAGGCCTCGACCGCGGTGCAGCCCTCGGGGCCGACCACGACGGAGTGGGGGACCTGGCTGGGGATCACCCAGAGGTCGCCGGGTCGGCGCAGCCGGGTGTCGCCGTCGATGATGAGGGTGAGCTCGCCGCGCACCACCACGCCCAGCTGCTCCTGGTGGTGCCGGTGCTCGGGCATCCGCAGCGAGGGGGCGAGGTCGATCACCGCGAAGCTCAGCTGCTCCCCGTGCACGGTGCGGGCGAGGATGCCGTCGAGGAGGTGGTAGGGCGAGAGCTCCTCCGCCGTCGCCCACTGATGCCCGCTCGAGACCGCCATCGCATCTCCTCCGCGCTGTTCGCGCCGTGCTCCGTCGCGCCCGCCAGCATATGCTGACGGCGGGAAGGGACCGATTCAGGAGGAGCCGTGTCCGGCGAGACCACCGACGAGCACGCCGCGTGGGGCGTCGCCTGCCATCGCGAGCCGCGCTGGCCCGCCTCGGTCGCCGCGCTGGCGGCGCTGATCCTGTATCTCACCCTGCCGGCCAAGCTGACCATCGGGCCGGTGTGGCTGATTCCCGGGGGCGAGGCCGCCCTGCTCCTCTTCCTCACCCTCAACTTCCCCAACCGCGAACGCGAGGAGCGGGTGGGCCGGCTGCTCTCCATCGCGGTCATCGCGGTGATCAACGCCGCCAACGTCGTCTCGCTCGCGCGGCTGATCGACGGCCTGGTGACCGGGGGCGCGGCGGACGGCAGGTCGCTGATCCTCTACTCGGTCCAGATCTGGCTGACCAACGTGATCGTCTTCGCCCTCTGGTACTGGGAGCTCGACCGCGGCGGCCCGGGCGAGCGCACCCACCACCAGCACCGCGAGCCCGACTTCCTCTTCCCCCAGATGGTCACCCCGGAGGCGGCGCCGCCGGCATGGTCGCCCACCTTCCTCGACTATCTGTATGTCGCATTCACCAACGCCACCGCCTTCAGCCCCACCGACACGATGCCGCTGACGGTGATGGCGAAGATGCTGATGGCGGTGCAGTCACTGGCCTCACTGCTCACCGTCGCGGTGGTGGCGGCGCGAGCCGTCAACATTCTGGGAGGGAAATGAAGGGAACCGCCTGCCTCGCCTCGCTCGCCGCTCTCGTCGCCGTCTCCGGCTGCGGGGGCGCCGCCGTCCCGGCCGCGCCGGCTCGGGATGCGGGCGGCTCGTCGCCCGCGATCGTGATCCCCAGCCTGCCGGCGGTGGCCCCCACCGTGACCGCCACGGCGGCCACACCCGCCACCCCGGCGGCGCCGCCACCCGCCGCGGCGCCGCCGCACGTCATGGTCATCGTGATGGAGAACCGCGAGGCCAGCTCGGTGCTGGGCCGGCCCGACGCGCCGTACATCAACTCGCTGGCCAGCGGCTTCGGGCAGGCGACCCACTGGTACGGGGTCAGCCATCCCAGCCTCCCCAACTACCTGGCGATGATCTCGGGGAGCGACCAGGGGGTGCACGACGACGGCACCGGCTACACCTTCGGCGGCCCCACCCTGGTCGACCAGCTCGCCGGTCGCGGCATCGGCTGGAAGGCGTACATGGAGGACATGCCCTCGCCCTGCTTCGGCGGCGCCTCGAGCGGCAGCTACGCCAAGAAGCACGACCCCTTCGTGTACTTCAGCTCGATCACCGGCAGCCCCGGCCAGTGCGCCCGGGTGGTGCCCCACGGCCAGCTCGCCGGAGACCTGCAGGCGGGCACCGCCCCGCCGTTCCTGTTCGTCACCCCCAACATGTGCAACGACGGCCATGACTGCGGCAACGCCGCCGCCGACAGCTGGCTGAGGGGCGAGATACAGATGGTCATGGGCTCGAGCTGGTACCGCCAGGGCGGCTCGGTGATCGTCACCTGGGACGAGGGTGGGAGCAACGCCGGCTGCTGCGGCGGCGCCGCCGGCGGGCAGATCGCGACGATCGTGGTCACCGCCGCCGGTCAGCGACGGCTGGACACGCCCGGCGACCACTTCGCGATGCTCCGCGCCCTCGAGGAGGCCTACGGCGTCGGCTACCTGGGCCGCGCGGGCGACGCGGCGTCGGGCGACCTGCGGCCGCTGCTCGCCGCGTAGCAGGGCGCCGCGATCCCCTTCCCGGCGGGCGGTGCGACGGGCTCAGCCGACGACGACGTGCACCTGCCAGGTCGAGGCCGAGGCGATCAGGCAGAGCGGGCCGTGGCAGCCGCCCTGGCCGGCCACCAGCCGGGTGTGCCCGGGGTGCGCCGCGACGAACGTGCCGTGGGCGCCACCGCCGGCGTCGCGGCCGGAGCCGGCGGCGGTCAGCACCCGGGAGTCGAGGGTGCGGGGGGCGCTCCACTGGCGGCGGGCGGCGGCCTGCAGGGTCACCACGATGCGGGTGCCCGGGGCCACGGTGATGGTGCGGCCGGCGTCGGCCTCGGTGAGCGTCACCGTGACCACCCCGCCGCCCGAGGGCGGGCGCGGCGGCGAGGCGGAGGAGCCTCCGGCGGCGACGGCGGGCGCCGGCGTGGCGGCCGGCGGGGCCTCGGAGATGGGGTGGCCCGCCGGCGGCACCGTCACCGCCCGGCCCCGCTCCGGGACCTGGTTGCCACGGGCGTCGAGAGCCCCGGAGGGCGGCGGGGTGGGGTGGACCGCCTGGCGGCCCTGGCCCTGGGTGCGCTCGACCGCGGGCCGGCCTCCCGCCAGGGCCACGAAGATCGCCACCGTCGCCACCGCGGCGAGCACCGGCAGCCAGCGCGTCGCCAGCTGCGGCCGGCGGGGCTGGAACAGGCTCAGCCACCAGCGCCGCCGGCGCGCGTGCATCGCCCGCAGGGCGGCCGGCGGGTCGGGCCAGATGCGCCGGCCGATCTCGTCGACCTGGTTGCGCGGATGGCTCATGACCGGTGCTCGCCGAGCAGCTCGCGGAGCCGCCGGGTGGCGCGTTTGAGGTGGGTCTTCACCGTCTCCGGCGAGATCGAGGCCGCGGTCGCGACCTCGCCGACGGGGCGGCCCTCGACGTGGCGGAGGATCACGGTCATCCGCTGCATCGGGCTCAGGCCCTCCAGGCCCCAGCGCACCCAGAGGCGGTCGATGTCGTCGTGGACCGAGGCCCGCATCTCCGCCTCCAGCGGGGTCTCCCGGCGGCGGCGTCGCCAGGCGTCGATGGCCAGCCGGGTTGCCACCCGGGCCACCCAGAGGTCGGGCCGGTCGAGCCGCGAGACCCGCCCCCAGTGGGTCAGCGCCCGGGCATAGGCGTCCTGGACGGCGTCCTCGGCGGCGGCGACGTCGCCGGTGGCCACCGCGACGATGCCCACGATCCGCTGGCAGCTCTCCGCGAAGAAGGCGTCGAAGGACGCCTCGACAGGCTGCGCCGGAATCTCCATCGTCAGGCTCGCGGCGTCCACGTCATGCACACGTTTAACGCGCGCCCCCCGGGGGACATGGCGCACCCGCTTCCCTCGATATGCTTCCGACATGGCGAAGCCGCTGACCCTCACCGACACCAATTTCCGCTCGCGCGTGATCGAGTCGCCGATCCCCGTGCTCGTCGAGTTCTGGGCCGCATGGAACGCGACCTGCAAGGCCCTGGCCCCGAGCCTCCAGGTGCTCGCCGAGGAGTATGCGGGTCGCGTGGCGGTCGCGAAGCTGGACGTCGACGCCAATCCCCAGACCGCGGCCCTCTTCGCGGTGATGACCGTGCCCACCCTGCTGCTCTTCCACCGTGGCCAGGCGCTGGAGCGGATCGACGGCTACCGCCCCATCCAGGTGCTCCGGGACGAGCTCGAGCAGATGCTCGCCGGCGTGTGGAGCTGAGCGCCCGCGGAAAAGCGCGCTCGGGTACGGTCACGGAATGGCACAGGCCGAGCCCCTCGCCGTCGTCACGCACGCGCTGGGACGCGTCTACCGCCAGCGTGGCGACGTGGTCACCGCCCTCGCCGGCGTCGACCTCGAGGTCCGCCGCGGCGAGCTCTACGGCCTGCTCGGCCCCAACGGCGCGGGCAAGACCACGCTCATCAAGATCCTCGTCACCCTGCTGCTGCCCAGCTCGGGGAGCGCCGAGGTCGACGGGCTGGACGTGGTCCGCGACCACCGCCGGCTGCGATGGCGGATCGCGATGGTCTCCGGCGGCGAGAGCAGCGGCTACCCGGTGCTGCAGGTGCGCGAGCAGCTCTGGATGTTCTCGCAGCTCTACGGCATGGAGTCGCGGGCGGCGAAGCGGCGGATCGAGGAGCTGCTCGAGCGCCTCGACCTCACCGAGGCCGCGCGGCGGCCGGTGTCGGCGCTGTCGACCGGCATGCGCCAGCGGGTGAACCTGGCGCGCGGGCTGCTCACCGACCCGCGCGTGCTCTTCCTCGACGAGCCCACCGTCGCCCTCGACGTCGGCGCGGCCCGCACCGTCCGCGAGGAGGTGCGCCGCTGGATGGCCGAGGACCCGGGTCGCACCGTGATCCTCACCACCCATCACATGATGGAGGCCGACGAGCTCTGCGACCGGGTCGGCATCGTCAGCCGCGGCCGGCTGGTCGCCGAGGACACCCCCGCCGGCCTGAAGCGGCTGGCGCGCGGCACCGGGCCCCAGCCCAGCCTGGAGGACGCCTTCGTCCACCTGGTGGGCAGGAGCATGCGCGAGGAGGAGGAGGCGAGCGCGTGATCGGGACGGAGGAGGGCGGCGCGTGGCCGCAGCTGCGGCTGCAGCTGCGGACCGCGCTGGCGCGCGCCTACCCGCGGGTGCGCACCCTGCCGCGGGAGCGCTCCTGGCTGGTCACCGAGATCACCCTGCCGCTGCTCGGCACCATCGCGATGGTCTACGTCTACCGGGCGCTCCAGGCGCCGCCCCGCTTCACCGGCTTCGTGGTCCTCGGCGGCAGCATGCTCGCCTACTGGCAGAACGTGCTCTGGTCGATGGCCAACCAGCTGTACTGGGACCGCCACCTCGGCAACCTGGAGCTCTACGCCATCAGCCCGGCCAGCTTCCTTGCCATCCTCGCCGGCATGGCGATCGGCGGCATGGCGTCGACCACGGTGCGCGCCGCCGCGGTGATGGTCACCTGCTCGCTGCTGTTCCAGGTGCGCTGGGAGCCGGCGGGGGCGCTCCCCGCGGCCGGCGTGTTCCTGCTCACCCTCGCCGCCCTCTACGGGCTGGGGTCGGTGCTCGCCGCCCTCTTCCTGTTCTACGGCCGCGAGGCATGGCACCTCACCAGCGCGTTGGAGGAGCCGGTGCACCTGCTCGCCGGCTTCTACTTCCCGGTGCGCTCGCTCGGCGCCGCGGTCGGCGGTGCCGCCTCGGTGGTGCCGCTCACCCTCGGCCTCGACGCCATCCGCCAGCTGCTCCTGCCCGGCTCGCCGGCGCTGGTCGGGGTCGGCTGGGAGGTGGCCGTGCTCGCCGTGCAGGTCCCGCTGTACTGCCTCGCCGCCCAGCGCGCCCTCGACCTCGTCGAGATGCGGGCGCGGCGCGACGGCCAGCTGATCATGCGCCCGTCGTGAGCGTGGCCGCGGCGGTCCGCGGCGGACGCGCCCTGCGCGCCTCGCTGTGGCTGGGCTGGCAGGTCTCCAGCAACTGGACGCAGCCGGCGTTGTTCGCCGTCTACGCGCTGCTCAAGCCGCTCAGCGGCGCGCTGATCCTGGCGGTGATGTACCGGGTGGTGGCCGGCGACCGGGCCCAGGGCTACCTCGCGTTCCTGGTGATCGGCACCGCGTTCTGGTCGTTCGTGCAGGCGGGCCTCGGCGGCTTCGCCAACAGCGTCAGCGAGGACCGCAGCATGTATCGCACCCTGAAGTACGTGTACATGGCGCCCCAGCACCCCTACGTCTACCTCGGCGGGCGGGCCGCGGGCACGCTGGCGAGCGCGGTGGTCTCGGTGGCGGTGGTGCTGCTGGTGGCCACCCCCGCGCTGCACCTGCCGATCGACGTGCTCCACATCGGCTGGCCGCTGCTGCTGGCCGCCTGCCTCTGCGGGGTGGTGGCCACGCTCTCGCTGGGGATCACCGTCGCGGTGCTCCTCCTGGGGGCGCGCGACAGCCACGGCCAGGGCGAGCTCATCGCCCAGACCCTCTACATCGTCTCCGGAGCGATCTTCCCCATCGCCGTCCTCCCCGGTCCGCTCGCCGCCCTCGCCGCCTGGCTGCCCTTCGCCTCCTGGCTCGAGCTGGTGCGCCGCGCCCTGCTCGGGGCCCGGGCGCCGCGGATGTTCCCCGACCTCGGCGACGGAGCGGTGATGCTGCGGCTGCTGCTCACCACCGCGGTGACCGTGGTGGTGGGACACCTGCTCTTCACCTGGGGCGACCGGCGGGCGCGCCGCCTCGGCCTCGTCGACCGGGCGAGCAGCTGGTGACCGGGCCCGCCGCCGCGCCGCCGCCGCCG
>JAQBPH010000382.1:0-4266 GCA_028287625.1 Chloroflexota bacterium
GGGCTCGTCGAGGCGATGTGGGGACTGCGCTCGTGACCGCCGCCGCCCCGCTGCCCGTCCGGCCGCCCCGCGCCGGCTCGCTGGCGCCCGAGTACGAGCTGCTCGATGCCGCCTGCGAGCGCGCCCGCGACGGCCTGCTCGCCCACCAGCGCGCCGACGGCCACTGGTCGTACCGGCTGCAGAGCAACGTCTGCATGGAGGCCGAATACCTGCTGCTGTCCCACATCCTGGGGCGTGTCGACCCCGGGCGCGAGCGGCGGCTGGTCACCCGGATCCTCGACGACCAGCTCCCCGACGGTGGGTTCCCCACGTACGCCGCCGGTCCGGCGGATGCCGACGTCACCGTCGAGGCGCTGGCCGCGCTGCGCGCCGCCGGGCTTCCCGCCGACCACCCGAGGGTTGCCGCCGCCCGCGCCGCCGCCGAGCGCCTCGGCGGTGTCGCCGCCACCCGGGTGTTCACCCGCATGTGGCTCGCCTGCGCCGGCCTGCGGCCCTGGGAGGGGCTGCCCGAGCTGCCCCCGGAGATGCTCCTCCTCCCCGAGCGGGCGCCGCTGGGATTGATGCGCTTCGCCTCCTGGGCGCGGGCGACGATCGTGCCCCTCACCGTGGTGCTCACCCTCCGGCCGCCGTGCGATGCGGTCGTGCTCGAGCCCGGCGCCATCCCCGACGGCGGGCCCGAAGGACCGCGGCGCCCCGTGCCCACCGGCCCGCTGGCCTCCGCGTTCCTCGGCGTCGACCGCCTGCTCGGCGCCTACCGGCGGCTCCCCCGCCAGCCCGGCCGGGGCCGGGCCCTCGCCCGCGCCGAGGCCTGGATCATCGACCACCAGGACGCCGACGGCGCCATCGGCGGGATCCAGCCGCCGATGGCCTACCAGTGCGTCGCCCTCCACGCCCTCGGCCACCGCCGCGGCAGCCCGGCCCTGGAGCGCGCCTGGAGCGCCTTCGAGGGCTTCGTGCTCGACGACGGTGAGCGGTGCGAGACGCAGGCCTGCGTCTCCCCGGTATGGGACACGGCCCTGGCGATGCTCGCCCTCGCCGACCTCGGCGTCGCCCCCGGCCACGAGGCGATGCGCCGGGCGGCGCGCTGGCTGCTCGACGAGGAGGTGCGGGTGCGCGGCGACTGGGCGAGGATGCGCCCGCGGCTGCCCGCCGGGGGATGGGCGTTCGAGTACCACAACGACCTCTACCCCGACATCGACGACACCGCCATCGTGCTCTGCGCACTCGGCGCCGCGGAGGCGGAGGGCCGCGACGAGGCGGTGCTCCGCGGCCTGCGCTGGATGCTCGGGATGCGCTGCCGCGACGGCGGAGTCGCCGCCTTCGACGCCCAGAACACCAGCCGGCTGGTGGGCCGCATCCCCTTCTGCGACTTCGGCGCGGTCACCGACCCGCCCAGCGCCGACGTCACCGCCCACGTGCTCGAGGCCGCGGCGCGCTGGGGGCTGGCGGCCACCCACCGCGACGTCGCGGCGATGCGCGGCTGGCTGCTCCGCCACCAGGAGACGGACGGCTCGTGGTTCGGCCGCTGGGGGGTGAACCACGTCTACGGAACCGCCGCGGTCATCCCCGGCCTGATCGCCGGCGGCCTGCACCGCCTCCACCCCGCGGTGCAGCGCGGCGTCGCCTGGCTCCTCGGGGCGCAGCGCGAGGACGGCAGCTTCGGCGAGGACTGCGGCTCCTACCGCGACCCCGCGCTGCGCGGCCGCGGAGAGCCCACCGCCTCCCAGACCGCCTGGGGCCTGCAGGGCCTCTGCGCCGGCGGCGAGGCGGGCAGCGGCGCGGCGGCGCGGGCGGCGCGCTGGCTGATCGACCAGCAGGGCGGCGACGGGCTGTGGCGCGACGCGCGCTTCACCGGCACCGGGTTCCCCGGCGACTTCTACCTCGGCTACCACGGCTACGCCGCCTACTTCCCCGGGGCGGCGCTGGGGCGCTACCGCCGCACCCGTCCCACCGGAGGCCGGCGCGAGGCGGGACGCGCCCCGATCAAGCTCACCGGCGCCATCACCGGGCTGCACGTCGAGGCCGGACATGGCACGAACACCCCGCTGACCACGGAGGCCCGCCCCTAGTGCGCTTCCCGCTCCGGATGACCGTCGACACCTCGATCCACGCCGGCAGGGCGAAGGCGGCGGGCGACCCGCACTCGCCGATGGTGCTCATGCTCGAGCCCACCCTGGCGTGCAACCTCGCCTGCATCGGCTGCGGGAAGATCCTCGAGTACGAGGACAACCGCACCGAGCTCACCGTCGAGCAGTGCCTCGACGCCGCCCGCGAGTCGGGGGCCCCGGTGGTCTCCATCTGCGGCGGCGAGCCCCTCATCTACCGCGGCATCGACGAGGTGGTCGAGGGGCTGATCGCGATGGGGAAGCACCTCATCCTCTGCACCAACGGGCTCCGGCTCGAGGCCTTCGCCCGGCGGCGCTCGCCGCACCCGCAGCTGAGCTTCGCGGTGCACCTCGACGGCATGGAGGAGACCCACGACCACATCGTCGCCCGCGCCGGCGTCTTCGAGATCGCGGTGCGCGCCATCGCCGTCGCCAAGGCGGAGGGCCACCGGGTCACCACCAACACCACCATCTACCGCGAGACCGACGTCGAGGAGATCCGCGAGATGCTGGAGCTGGTCACCGCGCTGGGGGTCGACGGGGTGATGCTCTCGCCCGCCTTCGGCTACGAGGCCATCGACAAGTCGGTGGTGATGACCCGCGACGAGATCATCGCCAAGTTCCGCGCCATCCAGTCCTTCGACTCCCGCTACCCGGTGCTCACCTCGCCGATCTACCGCGAGTTCCTCCGCGGCGAGCGCAGCCTCACCTGCCACGCCTGGGGCACGGTGACCCGCAACCCCTACGGGTGGAAGGGCCCCTGCTACCTGATCACCGACCGCATCCACGAGAGCTGCCACGACCTGCTCACCCAGACCAGATTCGACGACTACGGACCGGGACGCGACCCCCGCTGCGAGCACTGCATGATGCACTCCAGCTTCGAGCCCGCCGCCGCCGACGCGGCGGCGAGCAGCCTGCGCGACCTCTTCCGCATGCTCCGATGGACGGTGACGTGAGCGGGCCGGCGGTGCGGTGACCACCAGCGCCGCCCCACCGCTTCCCGGCGACGGCCTGGGCATCGCCCGGCGGCGCGAGAACTTCCCCCTCGCCTGGCTGTGCGGGCCGCGGCTGCGCGCCCGCCGCCTCGCCGTCTACGACTTCTGCCGGCTGGTCGACGACCTCGGCGACGAGTACGCGGGCGACCGTGCCGCCGCCCTCGACGCCGCCGAGGCGCAGGTCCGGGCCGCCGCGCGCGGTGCCGCCACCCACCCGGTCTTCACCGCGCTGCAGCCACTGCTCGCCGGCGGCGGCATGCCCCCCGACCCGTTCCTGCGGCTGATCGAGGCCAACCGGGTCGACCAGCGGGTCGCCGCGTACCCGAGCTGGGAGGCGCTCGACGCCTACTGCGCGCTGAGCGCCGCGCCGGTGGGGGAGATGGTGCTCCGCCTCGAGGGCGCCGCCACCGCCGAGCGTCTGCGGCTGTCGGCGAGCGCCTGCGCCGGCCTGCAGCTCGCCAACCACTGGCAGGACCTCGCCGAGGACGCCCGGCGGGGCCGCTGCTACGCACCGCGCGACCTGCTCGAGCGCCACGGCGTCGGCGTGGCGCAGCTCGCCGCCGGGGCCGCCGCGCCCGGCTTCGGGGGGATGCTGGCGGAGTGCCTCGCCGCCGCTCGCGACCGCCTCGCCGCCGGCTGGCCGCTGGTCGCCGGGCTGGGACGGCGGCGCCTCGCCGCCGAGGTGGCCGGCTTCGTGGCCTACGGCGCCGCCGCCTGCGACGCCGTCGAGGCCGCCGGGCCCGCGCTGCTGCGACACCGGCCCTCCGCGGACGCCGCCGGCCGGGCGGGCGCCGCGCTCACCGCGCTGCGGGCGCTGCTCGCCCCGGGGCCGCCGCCGCGGAGCCTGCGGCGATGAGCGTCCACCACGCCGAGCTGGTGGCGGACGGCCGCCGCGAGTGCGCCCGGGTCGCCCGCAACGGCGCCCGCACCTTCTACGTCGCGTTCTGCCTGCTGCCGCCGCGGCGCCGCCATGCCATCCACGCGGTGTACGCCTTCAGCCGGGCCGCCGACGACATCGCCGACGACCCCGCGCTGGCCGCAGCGGAGAAGCACCGCCGCCTCGCCGAGCTCCGCGACGGGCTCGGCGCGGTGTACTCGGCGGTCCCCCACACCCCCCGGCAGGCCGCGCTCGCCGAGGCGGTGCGGGTCTTCGCCATCCCCCG
>JAQBPH010000429.1:0-10213 GCA_028287625.1 Chloroflexota bacterium
TGACCGAGACCGCGGCGCTCGCCGACTACGTGCTGCCCGCCTCCTCCCAGTACGAGAAGTGGGAGTACACCCTCTTCACCTTCGACTTCCCCGCGAACACGATCCACGTGCGCCGGCCGGTGCTCGACCCGCTGCCCGGCACCCTCGCCGAGCCGGAGATCTACACCCGGCTGCTGCGTGCCCTGGGCGCGCTGCCCCCGGAGAGCACGCTCTCCGAGCTCCGCGGCCTCGCCGCCGGCGACCGGGCGGCGTTCGCCGAGCGGCTGCGGACGCTGCTCGGCTCCGACCCCGCCCTCGCCGCGGTCGCCCCCGCGGTGCTCTACGAGACCCTGGGCCGCACCCTGCCCGACGGCGCCGGAGCGGCGGCGCCGCTGTGGCCGGCGTGCCACACCCTGGCAGCGCGCGAGCCCGGCGCGGTGCGCGCCGCCGGCATCGAGGGCGAGGGCGCGCAGCTCGGCGAGGCGCTCTTCGCCCGGGTGATCTCGTCGCCCTCGGGCACGGTCTTCTCGGTCCACGACCAGGACGACATCTGGTCGATGCTCCGCCACCCCGACCGCCGGGTGCACCTCGCCGTCCCCCCGCTGCTCGAGTGGCTCGCCGGGCTCGACCCCGCGGACGACGCCGAAGACCCCGAGCACCCGTTCACCCTGGTCGCCGGGCAGCGGCGGATGCACAACGCCAACCAGATCTTCCGCACCCCGGCGTGGCGAAGGAGCGACCCCGACGGCGCGCTGCGCATCCACCCCGCCGACATCGAGCACCTCGGCGGCGAGGACGGCGGCTGGATGGAGGTGGCGACGCCGACCGGACGGCTGCTCGCCCGCGTCGAGGCCGACGCCAGCCTCCGGCCCGGCGTGGTCACCCTCCCCCACGGCTACGGGCAGGCGTACCCCGACGGCCGCGGCGGCCGCATCGTGGACGGGCCGCGGATCAACCGGCTCACCTCCTCGGAGGACCGCGACCCCATCGCCGGCACCCCGCACCACAAGAACGTGCGGGTGCGCCTGCGCCCCGCCGCGCCCGCCGAGGCGGCGGCCGAGGAGGAGCGCGCCCAGCGGGTCCGCGCCCTCGCCGCCGCCGAGCGCGAGGCCGGCTGACCGAGCCCTCAGCCGGGGATGTGGAACCGGGAGCGCCCACATCGGGGAGCGGTCGTGGCCGAGCGACCCGGCCCAGCGGCGGCCGACCTCGCGGAGCAGGTCGAAGCTCCTCACGCGACGGTGGCGGGAGCGCCTCCGCCGGGCTGGAGACGACCTCGTCGATGGTGGGTTCCGGAGGTGCCTGCACTCCGGCCAGTCTGCCCCCATGTACCCCGGCCGCCACGCCCGGGGTGATCATCCCCGGGCGTCCGCGGGCGGTTGCGGCGGCCGGTCAGTACCCGGAGCCGCCGCTGCTCGAGGTGGCGGTGACGGGGGTGCCCGCGGGGGTCAGCGCCTCCCAGGTGCCGCCGAAGCTGACGATGCCCTGCCCCCTCGCCTGCCCGGGGCCGGTGTCGCCCGAGTACGTGTACAGCGGCCAGCCCGCGTAGGTGATGTACAGCGCTCCGCTCGGACCCTTGACGGTGCTCAGCATCGACGCCTGGATCCCGCTCCCCGGGATCGGCCTGGTGGTGCCGGAGGGCAGCTCGGTGTCGGGCCAGACCTTGGTGCAGCCGTTGTCGTCGGTGCAGGTGAGGGTGCCGCCCTTCTCGGAGGTGAGCATGTACAGGGTCTTTCCGTCGCCGTTGACCAGAACCGTCCCCACCCCGGGCACGCTGGCGGCGGCGACGGTGATGGCGGGGTTGGCGGCGCCCGCGGCGGCCGAGCCCTGCGAGGACGACGAGGACGAGCCGCTGCCGGCGGAGCCGTAGCCCGAGCCGGAGGACCCGCAGGCGGCGAGGCCCAGGGTCGCCGCCGCTGCGGTGACGCCGAGGAGGGTGGTGCGCGCGAGGGCACCGCGGCTGCGTGCGCGGGGGGATGCGTCCATGGGGTGAGCTCCTCAACGGGTGGTGGACCGCCACCCTGGAATACCGGGCGTGGTTACGGTTGCCCCGCCGGCGCCCCCCTCGGTACACTCCGACACCACCGTGAGGGCTGCGCGGCCATGACCGTCGGCGACATCGTCGAGCGCGCCCGCGTCTCCCGCCGCACCTCCCGCGAGCACATCCTCTCCGGACGCGTGCGCCCGCCCGCGCAGGCCGGCGGCGCGCCGTGACCTCCACTCCGCCGCGGGTCCGGCGCATGTTCGACCGAGCCGCGCACCTGTACGACACCGCGGCGCTGCAGCGGGCGGTGTACCGCCCCGCTCACGACGCCGTGGTCGCCGAGCTGCGGGCGGCGGGGTCGCGCCGGGTGCTGGACGTCGGCTGCGGCACCGGCATCCTCGCGACGCGCATCGGCGAGGATGGGCGCGGTGCGCGCGTGGTGGGCTGCGACCTGTCGATGGGGATGCTGCGGCGTGCCGCGGCGCGCGTCCGCGGCGCCTGGGTGCAGGGCGACGCGCTGCGCCTGCCGCTGCGCGACGGCGCCCTGGACGCGGTGGTCTCCACCCAGGCGTTCCACTTCCTCCCCGACCGCCGTGCCGCCCTCGCCGAGTTCCACCGCGTGCTGCGTCCCGGCGGCCTGCTGGTGATCGCCATGGTCAACCCGCGCACTCCGGCCGTCAGCCGGCTGCTGAGCCGGGCGGCCACCCGCGTCCTCGGCGCGGGGTTCTGGCCCACGCGCGCCGAGCTCCGCGACGAGGTGGCGTCGTCGGGCTTCGAGGTGCGCGCTCAGCGAGGTGCCCGCGACCTCGCCCACACCGTGGTCACCGTCGCCATCGCGCGGCGGGCGGCCAGCTGACCCGCCACGGCGAGGCCGCCGGCGCCCAGCGCCGCGGCCACCGCCGCTCGCCTGGCGGACCGATCCTCCCCACCGCCCTCTCGGGGGCGCCACGCAGACCATGCTCGGCCACTCTGCATCGTCCCTTCCTGCCCCTGGGCGGCCCCGACCATACGCCGATCGGCGCGGGAAATCCATCCCCCGTGGGGAGGGGCCCGACCCTCAGGCGCCGTTCGACGCCCGGATGTCCGACCAGCGCAGGCGGTCCCTCGACCGGTCGCCCGCTCCATCGAGGCGCCGCCGGCACTGACGGTGGCGTGAGGTCGCGGGGGGTGAGGGGCGGCGGGTCAGGCCCTGACCGGCCCGGTGTCGACGGTGCAGCAGCACGCCTCGTAGCTGATGACCGCCCGGGGCGGCAGCTCCCGGCGGGCGTCGTCTCCCGGCCCGAACGCGACCAGCGGCTCGTCGCGCCGGTCCTGCACGACGACGTGCGACGCGCGCTGCCGGAGCGCCATGTCGCGTCCTGCCTGGAAGGCCGACGGGAAGGTGGCGAGGACCACCCGCTCGGTCTGCCCGACGCGTTCGGTGACGTGGTAATGCCGGACGTTCACTCGACTCTCCTCAGCCCTGATCGGGCCGTGGTGCTCTTCGGTCTGGATTCCGCCGGAACGCGCGTCGCCACCGCGGGTGCGCCTGCACCCGCGGTGAGGCGAGGCTCTAGGCCATCCGCACGGCGCGGGCGCGGGGGCCCTTGTCGCTCTGCTCCAGATCGAAGCTCACCTGCTCACCGCCGGCGAGCCGGTCGAAGTCCATCGAGCCGTCCAGACCGCTGCGATGGAAGAAGTACTCATGACCATCGTCACCGGTGATGAAACCAAAGCCGCGCTCGAAGACGATGCGCTTGACGTTGCCTGTCTGCATCCGATATCTCCACTTCCCGAACCTGGCAGGGGGGCCGCGCGTGTCCAGGTCGAGAAGGGGGACGACCACGAGCGAACATCATCCGAGTGGGTGATGAGATCAGTGTACTCGACGTGCCCGCGCGGCGAGGGATGCGTGACGCGCACGAGTCATCTCATCCCCGGTCACATGTCGCGCATCCGCCGGTAGCGGCCGATGTCGGGGGTGATGGTGATGACCCCCTTCGAGAGGCCCACGATCACCATCCAGTGAGGATCAACGGGGCGAGGATCAGCTCGGCCGCCGGGATCATGACACGCTTCTTCACTCATCGCACCTCGACTGCCCGGCAGCCCTTCGAAATGCCCAGGGCGGGCAACGTGTCGCGTGCGGAGCTCCTGCAGGATTATTGTGATCGTGAGTATATCCAGGTCCACGGGGGTTGAGGGTGATGCTCATCCCCGGTCAGGCCCACGGTCCTCGAGACTGCCTCCCGGCCTGTGGTAGGAGTATGGTTGTTGTTGTGGTTGGTATCGTGCCACGGTTCGAGGAGTGCCGGATGCTCGAGGCCCAGGCCGACGCCGTGGAACTGGTGGTCCGCGGTGCCCGGCTGCGGCTGCGCAGGGCGGACGTCCTCCGCGCCGTGCGCGACGGCGGTTTCGGGACCGTACGGCAGCACGCCGTCGAGATCGAGAGGCAGCTGTATCCGGTCAAGGAGGTCTTCGCCCGGGCCACGGGCATCGACGTCCTCGACTTCAACACGACCCAGGCCCGGGCCGCCCTGCGGCGCCTGGGCTTCGAGGTGCGGACCGTGAGCCCGTTGGGCCATCGCCGCCCGTGAGGCCCGCTGCGGGCACGCCGACGTCCCCCGCGGGGAGCCTCCGGGCGGCCCCGGGCGCCTGCAGCTGCTGATCGGCGCCCAGCGGCGCTGGCGCGAGATCTCCGACGACGAGCTGGAGCTGCAGGCCCTCCGCCGTCACCGGCGCACCCTGTGCGAGGACCTGGACGAGCTGCTCGGACGGCTGGCCGACGCGATCCGGCGGGAGCACCCCACCGCCATCGCCCGCCTGCTCGACGGCGCCGCGGCCGTCGCCACCGAGCTGGCGCGGAGCCTGCCGCGACCGGAGGGTGGGCGCAGCGTCGCCGGCCCCTGCCTGCTCATGGAGGCCCCCGACGAGGCGCAGGTGCAACGGGCCCACCGGCTTCTCGTGGAGCTCGACGCCGAGCTCGACCGCACCGCACGCGGCGGCGGCGGCGCCGGGGCGCCGGCGCTCGCCGGCAGCCTGCGACGGGTCGTCGACTCGCTCCGGGGGCACGGTCAGCAGGGATCGGACGGTGGCGTCACCGGGAGGGCCGGAGCGCGGCCGGCGCCTGCCGTCCGGTCGAAGGTCGTCACGGTGTGAGAACGAGGTGCCCGCCCCGGCGGGGGCGGGCACCCGAGAGTGTCTGTCAGCCGCAGGCGTGGGGATTCATCGGATCCCGCTGCTGGCAGGTGAGGCCGGCCTTGAGCCCCTCGGGGAGCTTCTGGACCCAGCCGTTGTAGACGATGGGAATGCCGAGGACGCCCTGGCCGCCCATCCCGTCGAGGGTGTACTGGCCGTGGAGGCCCTGGAGCTTCTTCTGGGTCACGTCCGTCTTGGTCTCGGGACCGGTGTCGGTCAGGAACCTCCCGACCACCGCGACCTTGGAGACGTCGCCGTCGCCGGCCGGGTCGGAGTCTACGACGGAGGTGATGTTCGCGAACTTGCTGGTGACGTAGCCATAGTAGCCGCCGCCCTTCTTGGCGCCCCAGTTGATCCCGTGGCACCCGGGGTCGCACGGCAGGCTCTTGACGACCTCGTCCCTGGCGATGTCGATGACGCTGATGGTGCCGGAGGTCGCGTTGGCCACCAGCATCACCCGGTTGTCGGGGCTGACCGCGTTCTGGATGGGCAGGAACCCCGGAGCCATGGCGCTGCTGCCGGCGTCGGAGCTGAGCGGGGGCAGCTCGATCGGAATGGTCGAGCTCCCGTTCATCAGGCCGGTGACGTAGTCGTAGCCCTTGGTGAGCGAGATGTTCTTGGTGTCGACCATCCTGCCGCCGTCACGGCAGGCGGGCCCGGCCATCGAGATGCAGACGATGTTGTTGCTCATCAGGCCGGCCGAGTAGGCCCGGTCGGCGTTGGAGCTCATCGCCGTCGCGATCGGGATGCTGCCCACGAACGCCCGCTTGGTGATGGACATGTTGGGATCGGCGGCGTTGAGGTTGAACAGCGACGCGCTGTCGAAGTTGGCGTTGGGGGCCACCGCGGTGTTGCCGTCGGCACTGAGCCAGTGCGCGTGCGGGTGGGCGATGCCCTCACCGGGGAGGACCGCGGAGAACTGCTTGGTCACGCCGTTGTCGCCCGGTGCCACCTCGGCGAGGCTGTTGCCACCGTTGATGCCGACGATCAGCTCGTCGGTGCCGCTTCGGGTCACCACATGCGCCGGCGAGAGGCCCACCACCGTCTGGCGCAGGAACTGTCCGGTGAAGCGGTCGAACGCCGTGGTCTTGTTGGAGAACCACTCATCGGAGTAGACGGTGTTCGCGTCCCGGCTCACCCACTGGTTGTGGGGGTTGTCGAGGCCACCGCCGTTGTTGATGCTCGGGAGACCGAACTTCCGGACCACCTTCCAGCTGTTGGTGTCGATGAACGACACCGTGCCCGGGTAGGACTTCTCGTTGAGCTCCTCCATCTGGGTGGACTGCATCACCTCCCCCACCCCCGGGACCTTGGGATGCATGGCATCCGTGATCGCGGGGATCGGGATGGGCTCGTGGAAGTACTGGTGGAAGAACGTCTCGAGGTTGGGGATCACGTTCGGCGTTCCGCTCGCGTCGTGGACGATGATCGGCGCCGGTGCGTATCGCGGCATCCACTGCCCGGCCTTGTCCGGGTAGTACCGCTTCCAGTTCTCTGCGTCGGTGATGAGGAAGAACAGGCGGACCAGGCGATAGATGTAGTCGGATGCCGAGGGCAGCGGCTTGTCGACGCCGCGGACGCTCAGCATCTTCCCGAAGTCGGGGACCAGGGTGCCGTTCGCCGCCGCCGCCGGATCGACGATCAGCACCGCCCCGAGCATGTAGGGATGAATGGTGCACTGGAATGCATACAGGCCGGGAGTGGTCAGGGTGACCGACTTCTCCCCGATGAAGCCGCCGTCGTTGTGGAAGGGCATGCCGGGGGCGCCGGTGGGCCAGATCACGCTGTCGGGATCGTGGTCGCTGAGGGTGTCCGGAGCTCCCACGATGAACTTCACCGCGGTGCCGGGCGTCGCCACCGCCAGGGAGTGGGTGCCCGAGACGTCCACGCCGGTGTCGAACCACGTCGGTCCGTCGTTGAGGTGGAAGATCGGCGGGACCATGGGGAGCTCGCCCGCCGCGGAGACGGGCCTGCTCGAGGAGATGCGGGTCCCACCGAGCGCCACGGCGCCGAGCAGCGCCGGAACCATCAGCATGGGGATCAACCGCATCGCTCTCCGAGCTCGTCTGGGTTTCGTTGCAACCATAGGACGTACTACCTCGCGCATGTGCAGGCACATGTCATTGACCGGAGTTGTCGAGTGACGTGCAACCGAGTGCCTGGTCTAGGCTGAGATCACTGTTCCCTCCTTGTGGATCCCCGACTCCCGCCGCCACCCGACCGAGGGAGCCGAGACGTGGGACCACGCGGAGGAGGGCTGCACTGCTCCTGCGTGGCACATGCGCTGAAGGTATGCGGCCGCCGGGACGGTGTCACCGGACAGAGCGGTGAACCCGGCCGCCCCGGAATCCCACAGACCCACCAGCCGCGGCGGTCCCCGCTGCACGCCGCCCAATCCGCCCGCCGGCAGCGGACGCCCGCGGTGAATGAGCGTGCGCGCGGATGCGCAGGTGCTTATGCGCTATCCGAATATCGCCGGCACCGGCTTTCCGGAAGCGGTTCGCGCGGCGTCGCGATGATGCGGTCACCGCATGGGATCACCGTCGTGCGGGCGCTCTCCGATGCGGTCGCGTGGACGGGCGTGGCGACCCGTGGTCGGGCACGGCGTCCGGTGACGCGCACGCGCGTGGCGCCTACCGTGTGCCGAGATCTCACACGCACGGGCCCGGTCATCCGCAACGCAGCCGCGGTGGCCGGGCCCCATCCCTCAGGGACCGGCGGCGCTCCCGTCCCGACCCCTGAGGTCGGTCAGCTGGCGAACCAGCGCGTCGTCCTCGAGCAGCCTCTCGACCTCGGTGCGCCCAAGGTCGCCGCGATCGTACGCCCGAGCCACCAACGCCACGTACCGCCGCGGCCAGGCCACCGCACCACGGGCGGCGAGGCCGCTGCGCACGTACTCCGACATCCCCATCCTGCTGGCGAGCCGGAGCGTGTCCTCCGGCGAGGCCTCGCCCGCGCCCGCCACGCGGCGGCGGTCCGCCTCCGCCAGGGTCGAGGTGTGGAGCAGCTGCCAGACCAGCGCCCGGACGCTGATCCCGTACTCCATGGACACCGCGGCGAGGTGCTCGGGGGCCCAGCTCTCGAGCCCCCAGGCGGCGGCGCACCCGGCGATCGCCGAGACCGGGACCAGCCAGTTGGTGGCGAAGGCGGCGGCGCGCACCTCCGCGGGGGTGCCGTCGTCGAAGAGGTCGTGCTCCACATGCAGCCGCCGCGACCCGGGGTCGAGCAGGAGGTGCCCGAGCAGGTGGGCGGCCATGTCGCGCTGCTCGCGCAGGACGCGCTCGTGGGTGTTGACGATCACCAGCCACCGGTCGCGCATCCCGACGAGCGCCCCGGCGGGGCCGCCGGGCATGGGGCGGCGGATCACCATCGCGTCGGGACGGAGATCCTCGATCACGGCGGGGACGTTGCGGATCGGGGCCGCCCCCAGCCGGTGCTCGATGCGCAGCGCGACGGCCCTCTCCACGCCCTCCCGGATCGGCCGGCGGTCGCTCACCTCCTGTCCAGCCGCTCCAGCCGGTCGAGGTCGTCGAAAAAGCGGGACACCCATCCGAGCGGCGCCGCCAGCAGGGGATCGCGGAGCTGCTCGAGCACGGTCTCGTCCCCGTCGGCCGACCGGCCGTCGGCGAGCAGCTCGCCGGCGTCGACCCCGAGCGCGGCGGCGATCCGCAGCAGCTCGTCGACGCCCACCCGGCGGCGGCCGGCCTCGATGCGGGAGATCACCGGCTGGCCGAGCCCCGCCTCCGCCGCGAGCCGCTCCTGGCTCAGGCGCGCCGACGCTCGCGCGGAGGCGATCGCCGCGCCGACGCGGCGCTGGATCGGGTCGACGCCCTCGGCGGTCTCATCTCCCATGGCAGCGCCCATTGTCGAGGTCGGCGCCGCCTCGGTGCGTCCGCCGTGGTCCCGCCCCCTCCGCGAGGCGCATCATCCCGCCCCATGTTCGTCCAGCTCGCCATCCTCGTTCTCGCCGGACTGGCCGGCCCCCTCCTCGCCGGCGGGCGGCGCGGGCTCGTCCCCGTCGTCGTCGGCGAGCTCGCGGCGGGTGCCGTCCTGGGGCACACCGGCCTGGGCCTGGTCGACCCGGCCGCGCCGCCGCTGCCGGTCTTCCGCGCCATCGGCTTCGCCATGCTGATGCTCACCGCGGGGACCCATGTGGACATCGGCTCCCCGGCCATCCGCCGCGGGTTCGTTCGCGGCCTCGCCGCCTTCGCCGTGGTCGCCGCCACCGCGGTGCCGGCGGGGCTGCTGGTCGACCACGTCGTGGGCGTCGGTCACGCCGCGCTCCTGGCCGTCCTCATCGCGGGCAGCTCGGCGGCGGTGGCCTTTCCGATCATCGAGGAGCGCGGCCTCCAGGGCGACTCCGTCGCCGTGCTCATCGCCTGGGTGGCCATCGCCGACTCGGTCACCGTCGTGGTCATGCCGCTGACCCTCTCGGGATCGGCGGGGCTCGGTGAGGCGCTCGCCGGCGACGCCGCCATCGTCGCCATTGGCGCCGCCCTCCTGCTGCTCGTCCCCCGCCTCCGCCGCGACGCCGGCGGGCCGCTGTTCACCGAGTCCCGGTCGCGCCACTGGGCGCTCCAGCTGCGCCTGTCGGTGCTGCTTCTCGTCGGACTGTCCGCCATCGCCGAGCGCACCGGGGCGAGCGCCCTGGTCGCGGGATTCCTGGCGGGGATGATCCTGGTCCAGCTCCGCGAGCCGGACCGGCTCTCGCTCCAGCTCGCCGGCCTGGGGAACGGCTTCTTCGTGCCGATGTTCTTCGTGCTGCTGGGAGCCGAGCTCGACCTCCGCGCGATGCTCCACTCGCCGTCGCGGCTCGCCCTCGCCGCCGCCCTGGCCCTCGCCGCGGTCGTCACCCACCTCGCCGGAGCCCTCGCCGCCGGGCGCCGGGACCGCCTCGCCACCGGCCTGGCCGCCTCGGCGCAGCTGGGGATGCCGGCTGCGGCCGCGTCCCTCGGCCTGTCCAGCCACCTGCTCAGCCCCGCCGACGCCGCCGCGCTGGTCGCCGCGGGCTGCCTGACCCTGGTCCCGGCGACCGCCGGCGCCCTCCTGCTCGCCCGCGGCGGCCGCGCGAGCTGA
>JAQBPH010000495.1:0-8889 GCA_028287625.1 Chloroflexota bacterium
GACGACAGAAGCTGCGGCGCCGCTCCCTCGACCTACGGGGCCGAGGACCACGGCCGGCGCCCCCACCGGTCGAAATGGACCACACGCTCGACCGGACGTGGCTTGCGGCCGTAGCGGCCGATCGGCCATCCCACCGGCACCATGCAGACCGGGTCGACGGTGAGCGGCATGTGGAGGATGCGGCGGGCCTGGATCGTCGACCACAGCGGCAGGGTGATCAGCGAGGCGCCCAGCCCCACCGCCCGAGCGGCGAGCAGCAGGTTCTGCACCGCCGGGTAGATCGAGCCGTAGTGGCTGCTGGCGGCGACCGGCGGCATCGGCACCAGCGGGAGGTGCGGGCCGCCCCGCAGGCAGCAGACCACGAGCACCGGGATCTCCTCGAAGTGGTCGACCTGCCACTGCACCGAGCGCATGATCCGGGCGGTCTGGGGGTCGCCGCCGCGGAGCCGCTCACCGAGGCCGCCGTAGACCCTCCATGCCCGCCGGTACTGGGCGCCGAAGGCCGCCTTCACCTCCCGGTCGCGCACCACCACGAAGGCCCAGTTCTGGCTGTTCGAGCCGGTCGGCGCCTCCACCGCCAGCTCCAGGCAGCGGCGGAGCACGGCGTCGTCGACGGGATCGGGCAGCACCCGGCGCACGGCGCGCTGGGTGGCCATGGCCAGCTCGAGCGGCATCTGCAGGCGGTGCTCGATCTCCGCGGGGTCGCCGGTCGGCGTCCGCGGCCCGCTCTCGTCCTCGGTCATGTCGGGTTCCTTTTTTGGCTCTGAGCGCTGACGCGCTCAATGGTGAGGGGGCCTCCCCCAGGCCATCAGCTCCTTCGTCGCCGACAGCCTTCCCCCTCCTCAGGCACGGGCGGTCACCGCCAGCAGCCGCCGCCAGAAGAGGAGCACCGAGGAGCGGCAGACCCGCTGCCAGGCGCGGCGGCGGCGCACCTCCTCGGCGGGGAGGAGGCCCTCGACGGAGTAGCGCTCCTTCCCCGAGAGCTCGGCCACCAGGGCGAGCGCATCGGCGGCGGCGGCGCGCACCGGCCGTGGCCCCGGTGGCGCCGAGCCGTCGCGGTGGAGCACGGTGGTGGTGTCGGCGGGGAGCGCCGAGGCGAGCCGGCGGGCGAATCCGGCGTCGGTGTCCGAGGGCCGCCGGCGCACCCCGAAGGCGAGGCCGAGCAGCCTCATCCGCTGCCGCAGCGCGCCCCCGCTGTGGGCGCCGGCGAGCCAGCGCCATCCCACCAGCGCGAGCGCCGCCAGGGTCAGCGCGGCGGTGACCGACGCCACCAGGCCGCGGGGCGCGCCGCCTGCGGGGGTGACCGTCGAACCCTGGGGGACGTCGGCCTGGAGCCGCAGCCGGGGCGCCGGGAGCGGCGTGGAGGGGGCGTTCAGCGGGCCGCTGCCGCCCGCGGGGGCGGTCGGGTTGCCGCGCGGGAAGGTGTCGAACTGTCCGCCCACCGTGCTCGGCGGCGTCGGCTCGAACGGGATCCAGCCGTAATGGGGGAAGTACGCCTCGACCCAGTTGTGCGCGTCGGTGGTGTTCACCCGGTGGATGACGGTGCGGGTGCTGGAGCTGCTGTCGTCCTCGGTGCCGCCGCCGTAGCCGCCCACCACGCGGGCGGGGATGCCCACGGCGCGCAGCATCGTCGCCATCGAGGAGGCGAAGTACTGGCAGTACCCCTGGTGGCTGGTGAGCAGGAACCAGGTGATCGGCCAGGTGCCGTCGGGCGGACGCGGCGGGGTGAGGGTGTAGGTGAAGTCCGGCGAGCGCAGATGGTTCTCGATCGCGGTCGCCATGTCGTAGGGATCGCGCTCGGCGCGGGTCCACTCCCGCGCCCTGGCCTGGATCGCCAGCCTCTGGGTGGTGTCGGCCGGGTCCCTGGTGGGCAGCTGGGCGAACTGGGAGGCCCAGGCCGGGTAGTCGACGCCGGCGCTGCGCAGCTCGGCCTCGGTTGCGGTGGGCTGCAGCGCCACGGTGTCGAGGTTGTTGATCCCGGGGCGCAGCGGCACCCGGTCGACGGTGAGCAGCCCGCCCGCCGCCGAGCCGGTGGAGTGGGCGCAGCTCGCCGCGCTCCCCGACGGCACCCGGCCGGCGCTCAGCACCGACTGCGGCTCGCCCGCGAACAGGGCGTCGGCCTGGACGGCGGCCGCGGCTGCGTCGAGGACGATGCGCACCCGCAGCCGGCGCTCCCGGCTGCCCACGGCGCCGGCGCCGGGCTCGGCGTCGAGCGGGACGCTCCCTCCCGCGCCCAGCTGCTGGCGGGCGAGGGGAGGCTTGCAGTAGTACCAGTTGCCCCGGTCGAACACGGTGTCGTTGACCACTCGCAGGTAGACCGACTCGGAGTTCTCGGAGGTGTAGCTGAGCACCGGGCGGGGGTCGGCGACGAGCGCGCCGCCCGGCTGGGCGTCGGCGGAGAACTGGATCGGCGCCTGCTGCTCGGTGGTGCCGCCGCCGCGCAGGCCGCCCTGGCCGCCGCCGCGGCCGCCCTGGCCGCTCCCCACGTCGAAGATCCGGCCGGAGATGTCGACGCTGGTGAGCGGGGGCACCGCCAGGGCGAGGAGCAGCACCAGGCCGGAGGCGGCCGCGCCGGTGCGCCCGAAGCTCCTCCCCGTTCCCGGCAGCGCGATGATCCGGCGCCGCCGCCAGCCGCTCTCCAGGTGGGCGAGGTGGGTGCGGGTCACCACCAGCAGCGACAGCCCGACCGCGCAGGCCTCGGGGATGAGCACATGCTCGAGGCTCGGGGCGTTGAGGGCGTTGACCGCGAGCACCGCATAGACGGGGAGCACGGCGAGCACCCCGCGCTGCTCGCGCACCGCCACCCACCCGGTCCAGAAGCCCACCAGCCACATCGCCCCGCAGAGGCCGACGAGGAAGGTCCAGTCGTCCGACTGGAACAGGCCGGCGGCGAGCGCGCCGGCGTAGCGGAGCACCGCGTGCTCGATGCCGGCGCCGCTGTCGGCGGGCATCGACCCCAGGGTGAGCAGCACGATGACGATCAGGCCGAGGAGCGGTGCCGCGATCGCGGCGACCATCCTGCCGACCAGCGAGCGGGCGATCAGCACCGCCTCGGCGGCGGCGACCACCGCGGCCGCGAGGGTGACCGCGGTGCCGTCCACCCAGTCGGCGACCATCACCGCCCACGTGGTGGCCGCGACCAGGGCGATCACCAGCACGGCGGCGGCGGTGCGTCCCCGCTGGGTCGCCGGCAGCGGTCGAGGCGCCACCCCCTGGGCGAGCATGGCTACAGGGCGGCGGCGCGCGAGCGGCGCCCGGCGTCGAGGTCGTCGCCCCGGCGCACCAGCCACCAGTCCAGCGCCAGCCGCCAGGCGGAGAGCACCCGGATCGGCGGCCCGGCGGCGCCGAAGGAGGTGGGCTCGACGACCACGGCGAGGTGGCGCACGCCCCGCGTCCCCACCTCGAGCAGCGCCTCGATCCACTCCTGGCCACGGCTCGAGGTGATCACCACGATGCCGCCGCGGCCGCGCCAGCCCTCGCCGTGGCGGCGCACCGTCTCGGCGAGGCAGGTGGCGCCGTCGTCCTCGGCGGTGGCCAGGTAGTCGAGCAGGCGCAGCCGCTGGGCCTCGCCGCGCCCGGCGCCGATGGCGGTGTGGCGGGCGTCGTTGGTGACCAGGCCGACCGCCTGTCCGCGGCGCAGCCCGGCGTGGCAGATCGACGCCGCCAGCGAGATCGCGTACTCCACCGACGACTCCGGGGCCACCCCGGCGGAGTGGCCGCGCTCGAGGTCGAGCACCACCAGCAGGTCGGAGCTCTGCCGGGTGTCGTAGACCCGGCTCATCAGCCGGCCGGCGCGGGCGGTCGAGGGCCAGTGGATGCGCCCCATGCCGTCGGCGGGGTCGTACTCGCGGACCGCCGCGACCTCCGGTGGCATGTCGACGGGGCGGCCGCGGCGGACGTCGCCCCCACTCCCCCCGGCGCTCAGCGGGCCGATCTCGCCCACCGCGTGGATCGCCGGGTAGACGGTGACCGCCGACCCGGGGGCCACCCGCACGGTGCGCGGGAAGAGGCCGAAGGGGTCGCCCAGGCGCACCTGGACAGGGCCGAAGGCGTACACGCCGCGGCGGGCGAAGACCCCGCGGGTGTTCCAGGTGACCGTGCCGCCGCCGTTGAGCGAGAGCGCCCGGCTGGAGAGGTAGCCGGGCAGCGAGGTGGCGTCGCGCACCTCGCAGTAGGCGATCGGCAGCAGCCCGCGGTTGGTCACCGTGAAGCGCTCGGTGAAGGGCTCGCCGACCATGAACACGCCGGAGGGCGACTCGCGGGTCACCGACACCCGCCTCGCCACCGCCCGCGACCAGGCGAAGGCGAGCAGCAGCATGAAGGCGAGCACGTAGGCGAGGGTGTAGGCGAGCCGCACCCCGGTGATCCCCGCGAAGAAGGCGAGGACCGCGATGCAGGCGATCAGCGGCGCACGCCCGCTCATTTTGTCAGGGGGGGCGTCCCCCCCCTCGCTGCGGCGGCGGAGCCGCCTTCGCTCACCCCGCCCCATCTGATGAGCAAGCTCATGGCATCACGCGTAGCGCCGGTCCGCGAGCGGGACCGACTCGGTGTCGAGCACCTCGGCCAGCACCGAGGCCGCGGTGAGCCCGCGGAGCTCGGCGTTGGGCCGGACGATGATCCGGTGGGAGAGCACCGACGGCGCCAGCTCCTTGATGTCGTCGGGGAGCACGTAGTCGCGGCCGGCGGCGGCGGCGCGCGCCTGGGCGGCGCGGAGCAGGCCGAGGCTGCCGCGGGGCGAGGCGCCCAGCGCGACGTCGGGGTGGACGCGGGTGCGCTGCACCATCCGCACCGTGTACTCCTTGAGCCGGGCGTCGCAGTGGACGGTGCTGATCGCCGACTGGCAGGCGAGGATCTCCTCGGTGCTCGCCACCGGGGTGAGCGCCTCCAGCGGTGAGGCGATCTGGAAGCGGTCGAGCATCCCCACCTCCTCCTCGAGGGAGAGGTAGCCGATGCTCACCTTGACGAGGAAGCGGTCGACCTGGGCCTCGGGGAGGGGAAAGGTGCCGCCGAGCTCGATCGGGTTCTGGGTGGCGAGCACGATGAAGGGCTCGGGGAGGCGGTGGGAGACGCCGTCGACGGTGACCTGCCCCTCCTCCATCGCCTCCAGCAGGCTCGACTGGGTCTTGGGGGTGGCACGGTTGATCTCGTCGGCGAGCAGGACCTGGGCGAAGACCGGGCCGCGGCGGAACTCGAAGGTGGTGGTCTTGGGGTTGAAGACGTTCACCCCGGTGATGTCGCCGGGGAGCAGGTCGGGGGTGAACTGGACGCGCTCGAAGAGGCAGCCGAGGGAGCGGGCGAGGGCCTTGGCGAGCATCGTCTTGCCCACCCCGGGGACATCCTCGATCAGGACGTGGCCACGGCAGAGGAGCGCGATCACGCACTGCTCGACCTCGGCGTCCTTGCCGACGATGACCGTGCCGACGCTCTCCACGAGGCGCCGGACCACCTGCCGGACGGATCCCACCACCACGAGCCTCCTCCGCTGCCAGTCGGGCCGCCCAAGTCCCGCCAGGCCCGGGCTGAGTATATGCGGGCCAGCCGAGAGCTCCAGTCAACGAATCAGGTGCCCGAAAAACCACACGGGCACCCCTTTGAGGTTGTATACACGCACCTCATGAGGGCCGGGCGGGCGGTTCTTGCTTCCGACCCCCTGCTCCCCCTGCCGGACGCGCCGCCGGCGGCTCTGAGGACCGCGTCCACCGATGTAAGGGAAACGGGAGGCTGATGATCGAGAAGCCCGAGGACATCCTCACCACCGGGGAGGCGGCCGTGCTGTGCGGTGTCTCCAGGTCGACCCTCCGTCGCGCCGTCGGCCAGGGTCAGATCGTCGCCTGGCACACCCCGGGACGGCACCTGCGCTTCACCCGCGCCGCCTGCCTCGACTTCGCCCGCTCGCTGGGCCGGATCGACCTCGTCGGCCGCGCCTACGAGCCCGGCTCCGGTGACGCCACCTCGGGCAGCCGGTCCGAGAGCGGCGCCGTGGAGACCGCGGCGCGCAGCTGACGCGGGAGCCGGGGGAGCGGCGGCCGGATCGCTGAGCGATCCGAGGCCGCCCTCCCCCGGGCGCGCGCCGCCGTGAGGGCAGAGAGCCTCTACGGGATGCTGGTGGCGATGGTCGCGACCTTCCGCGCCCACTCCGGGTCGGTCGCCCAGAGCACGTTCATGCCCCGCAGCGTGGGCCCGTGGAAGTAGCTGCCCCCGGGGTCGAGGTAGTGGGCGGCCACGTAGCGGGCCACGGTGTCGATGCAGGCGGCGAAGGAGGGGAAGCTCACGGCGTCCTCGTAGGGATGGCTGTCGTCCGCCCCGAAGCCGAGGATGTTGTGCTTGTCGACGGCGATCCGTGAGGTCCCCCACGCGGACTCGAGGATGCTGTCGGCGACCAGGTAGTTGGCGGAGACGTGGGAGCGCGCCTCGGTCTCGACGTAGGCCCTGCCCAGCCCGGCGAGGGCGGTGCCGTGGAGGAACCTCTCGATCCGCCCCGCGGTGAGCCCGGATGGCCGGGTGAGGTCGCTGTCGGCGGTGAAGGTGGGGCCGTCGACGGCCGGATAGATGGTGCCGTGCGCCCGGGCCAGGGCCAGCGCCGCGATCGCCGCCTCCAGGGTGGCGGCGGCGTGGGCGTCGGCGGAGGCGCGGTCGAGCCGGGCCACGTCGGACTGGATCACCACCCGCAGCGCGTCCATCTGGCGGCTCTGGAGCTGGGCCTGGTCGCGCCGCGCGGTGGCATCGGCGAGGAGCGCCTCGGCCTCCTGCCGCTCGGCGGCGGTGCGGGCCACCAGGCCGCGCTCGGCGCTGACGACGCGACCCACCGAGACCGCCCGGTCGAGCAGGCTGCCGAAGCTGTCGGCGGCCACCAGGTAGGCGATGAAGCCCTGGTCCCCGGCGACGTAGCGCCCCCGGACCTGGCGGGCGAGCAGGTCGTGGTCGCGGCGCCAGCGCTGCATCACCTCCTCCTGGCGGGCGGTGTCGCGCGCCACCTCGTCCTGGAGCCGGGCGACGCTGCCCTGCAGGGCGGCGAGCTGCGCCCGCGCCGAGGCCAGGTCGGCGCGCCGGGCGGTGAGCAGGTCGTCGACCTGGCCGGCACGCTCCTGCGCCGCACGAAGGTCGGCGCAGGGGTCGGAGCCGGGGGCCGGAGAGGCGGCGCCGGCGGCGGGGCCCGGGGCCCTGGCCGTGCCGCCGCCCGAGGGCCGGCCCGCGCCCAGCGGGTTCTGCGGGCAGGGGTTGGCCTGCGAGGGCACGGTGGCGGCGTCGCCCGCACTCAGCGAGAGAGCGAGCAGCGGCGCGCACATCGCCGCGGCGAGCAGGGCGCGGAGGCGTCGGCTGGAGCGCGGGGGCATCATCCTTCCTGGTTGCCGGGGACCCTCCCCCGGCCGGGCATGATACGGCCAGAGTTGGCGGCAGCCAAGCCCGGCCCGTGCCCCGCCTCAGAGCGGATGGGTGGCCAGCACCAGGCTGAGGTTCGACACCACCACCACACCGATCAGCACGGTGAACGCCCAGGCGGAGACCATGGCGACCCGCCGCGGCAGCAGCATCAGCCCGCACATCAGCGCCAGAACCACCGGCACCTTCTGCACCAGCAGCCCGGCCACGCCGAGGTGGTGGATCACCCGCGCGGTGAGCGGGTTCGCCTCGTCCAGTCCCAGCACCAACCCCACCGTGGTGGTGAGGATGTCGAGCAGCTGAGCGACGATGAAGAAGACGAGCGGGACCCGGAGGTGCCGATCCGAGAGCATGGCGGAGAGCCGGCCGGCCGCCAGCGCGCGCGGGGGGGTGCTGAGCATGCCCCCGATTCTCGGAAGGCCCCGTCGCCATCCCGGTGAAGGACCGGCCACGGCCCTGTGACGGGTGCTCGCCCTGGCTGCTCCGTCCTCGAGTCGCTCACCCTGGACGCGGTGGGCCGGGCGACGGCGATCCCGGCTCGCGGGTGCCGAGAACGTTCATCGGGTCGGCCGTGGCCGACAGAGCTATCGCCGGCGGGCGATCCAGCCGCCGAACGAGCCCCCGAAGAGGGCGAGCAGGTCGCCGCTGATCACGTTGTCCATCCGCATCGGACCGAGGTCGACGATGTGGTGGGCGCCGGCGCTCAGCGAGGAGTGGACGATCGACGCCTCCTGGCCGAACTGGACGATCACCGAGACCAGGATGAAGCCGATGCCGACCACCGTGCCCTGGTAGAGGCCCCAGCGGCCGGCCAGGCGGGCGGCGGCGAAGCCGCCGATGATGACGGCGAGGAAGCTGCCGACGCCGATGATGCCGCCGTCGAGCTTCTCGGTCGGGCCGAAGATCGCGGTGGCGAGGCCGAGGCCGCCGTTGGTCAGCACCAGCAGCACCAGCTCGCCGATCAGCAGGCCGGCGAGGCAGGACCGCCAGGCGATGTGGTTGCCGGCGTCGCTGGCCCCGGGGGCACCGGCGACGGGCCGGCGCTCGGTCGCCACCGTGGCCGGCGCCGGGGCCGCCCCGGCGGGCGTGGCCTCGTCGCGCCGGCGATTGGCCCGAGACATCTCTTCTCCTCCGGGCGCCGACGCGGTCCTGCGCGGGGGCGCGCCCAGGCCGTCATCTCGCGTCGCGATGACAGCCCTCCCCCGGCTCGCGAGTATAGGCAACGGACCGATGACGGCCGCCGGCGGCTCGCGGGCACCCGGGTAGGCTCGCGGCGATCGTGTCCCCCACCCCGAGTCCGTAGCGTGGATATCTATACCTAAACGGCCCGTACTTGATTTCCCTTCCAAAAAGGGCACATGGCAGTGTGTTTCAGTATATTCCATCGTAACGCCCAGGTAAAGTGTATTGGGCTGTAAAACAAAGCCTTCTTTGGGTATTTCAAAGCCATCTATCTCGTTATGCTGTTTGGCATCCAGAACCCGGTTGCGATAGGTAGCCAAATGTTTG
>JAQBPH010000543.1:0-8396 GCA_028287625.1 Chloroflexota bacterium
GCCAAGGACAGCGGGCGGCTGGTGCCCGGTCATGGCGGCCTTCTCGACCGCATGGACAGCCTGGTCCTGCTCGGGCCGGTCGTATATTGCTATCTGCGGGCCTTCGCCCTCCCCTGAGCCCCACTGGAGCGCCACCCTGCAGCAGCCCGACATCCCTGCCCGCGCCCGGCGGCGCGTCGTCCTCCTCGGCGCCACCGGGTCGATCGGCCGCCAGGCCTGCGAGATCGTCGCCGCCCATCCCGACCTGTTCGAGCTGGTCGGGGTGGTGGCCGGTCACGATGCCGGCGCCCTGGAGGCGGTGGTGCGGCGCTTCGGCGTCCCCCGCAGCGCGGTGGTCGACCCCGCCCCCGGGGCGGTGCTGCCCGAGGGCTGCGCCACCGGGCTCGAGGCGGCCTGCGAGATCGCCGCGCTCGAGGCCGACGTGGTCTGCGTGGGCATCAGCGGCGCTGCCGCACTGCGCCCCACCCTCGCCGCCCTCGACGCCGGCACCGACGTGGCCACCGCCACCAAGGAGGTGCTGGTGATGGCGGGCGAGCTGGTGCGGGCCAGGGCGGCCGCCAGCGGGGCCACGATCATCCCGGTGGACAGCGAGCACAGCGCGCTCTGGCAGTGCCTGCGCGGCGAGGACCCCGCCAGCGTCCGCCGGCTGGTGCTCACCGCCAGCGGCGGGCCCTTCCGCCAGCGTCCCCTCGACACGCTCTCCACGGTCACCGTGGAGGAGGCGCTGCGCCATCCCAACTGGTCGATGGGACCGAAGATCACCGTCGACTCCGCGACCATGATGAACAAGGGGCTGGAGATCATCGAGGCACACTTCCTCTTCGACATGCCGTACGCGCGCATCGACGTCGTCATCCATCCCCCCAGCGTGGTGCACTCCTGCGTGGAGTTCTGCGACGGCGCCACCCTCGCCCAGCTCGGGCTGCCGGACATGCGCGTGCCCATCGCCCTGGCGCTGAGCGGCGGCCGCCGGCTGGAGGGGGTGTGCGCGCCGGTGGACCTGGCGGCGGCCTCGCCGCTGGAGTTCCAGGAGGTCGACCCGCGGCGCTTCCCGGCGGTGGGCCTGGCGCGCCGCGCCGGCGAGGCGGGGGGGGCGGCCCCCTGCGTGCTGAACGCCGCCAACGAGGCCGCGGTCGCCGCCTTCCTCGGCGGGGGCTGTCGCTTCGACGAGATCGTGTCGCTGGTGGAGCGCACCATCGACGCCGCCCCCGCGCCGGCGTCGCCGTCGCTCGACGAGCTCGTCGCCCTCGACGCCTGGGCGCGCGAGGAGGTGGGCCGGGGCTGCGCCCCGGCGACCGGAGGACGCTCATGAGCTTCGGCTGGCAGACCATCCCGGCCATCCTCCTGGTGCTCTTCGTCATCGTCACCATCCACGAGCTCGGCCACTACCTCTTCGCCAAGTGGTCGGGGATCCGGGTGGACGAGTTCGCGATCGGCTTCGGTCCCAAGGTCTACGGCCGCCAGGTCGGCGAGACCCTCTACTCGATCCGGCTCATCCCCGCGGGCGGCTTCGTGCGGATGGCCGGGATGATGGGGATCGAGGGCGAGCCCGACGCCGGGCCGCGCAACTTCTACCGCGCCACCATCCCCCGCAAGGCGGCGACCATCCTCGCCGGCGGCGTCTTCAACCTGATCCTCGCGGCCATCCTCTACGCCCTGGTCTCGATGCCGTCGACGCCGGGCGTGGTCGAGCCCGACAGCCCGCTCACCGCCGCCGGCGTGAACGCCAACGAGGTGCTGCTGCGGGTGGACGGGGCCGCGGTCGACCCCCACGATCCGCAGCTCGCCACCGACGCCCTGCGCCATGCCACCAGCAGCAGCCAGGGGCGCCCCATCCAGGTCACCTACCGCGACGACCAGGGGCGCGAGCACACCATCCAGGTGCCGCCGCTGCTGGTCCTCGACAACGAGCGCGTGCCCGGCGACGCCGAGAAGGCCACCGCCCCGCCCCGGGGCCCGCTGGTGGTGGAGAGCGTGGACGGCAGACCGCAGCGCCAGGGCTCCACCCCGCTGCTCACCGGCGACCCCGCCGTGCTGCTCGGCGGCGGCCGGCCGGTGCACATCAGCGGCCACGTCCTCGGCGCGCCGGACCAGCGCTTCACCGACTCGGTCATCTCCACCGTCGCCGACGGCGCCGTGCCCACGCGGGGGGAGGCGGTCGCCTCCTGGAAGCTCGGGGTCAGCGCCGGAGCCCAGGGACGGTCGCTGCCCGCCGCCGTGGTCTTCGGGGCCACCGAGGTGCCCCGGGAGGTGAGCGGGATCTTCACCGGGATCTACTCGCTGGTCACCACCCCGAACAGCGGCGGGCTGCTCGGCCCCAACGGGGTCACCGGTCCGGTCGGCATTGTCCGCGCCACCAGCGTCGTCGCCCAGGGCGGCTGGCGGGACCTGATCGCCTGGATGGCGCTGCTGAGCGTGAACCTCGGCGTCGTCAACCTGCTGCCGGTGCCGTTCCTCGACGGCGGCCGCTTCGTCTTCATCGTCATCGAGGCGCTGCGCCGCCGCCGGGTGCGGCCCCAGCTGGAGATGGCGGTCCACTACGCGGGGCTGATGCTCATCCTCACCTTCGTCGTCTTCGTGACCATCCAGCACGACATCCGGGGGAACCAGTGATCCCCAGCAACCGCCGCCGCACCGTCCCCGTCCGCGTCGGCCCCGTGGTCATCGGCGGCGCCGCGCCGATCTCGGTGCAGACGATGACCAAGACCCAGACCGAGGATGTGCGCGGCACCCTCGGGCAGATCGAGCGCGCCGCCGCCGCGGGGGCGGACATCGTGCGGGTGACCTGCGACACCCGCGAGGCGGCCGCGGCGCTGCGCGAGATCGTCGCCGGTTCGCCCGTTCCGATCGTCGCCGACATCCACTACGACGCCCCGCTGGCGCTGCTCGCCCTGGAGGCGGGGGTGCAGTGCCTGCGCCTCAACCCGGGGAACATCTCCGACCCGGCCAAGGTGCGGGACATCGCCGCCGAGGCGAAGGCGCGCGGAGTGCCCATCCGCATCGGGGTCAACTCGGGGAGCATCCCCCGGCGCAAGGACCTCGACCGCGGCCGCGGCTCGACCATCGAGGAGACCGCGGAGCGCATGGTCGAGGCCGCCCTCCACCACATCCGCATCCTCGAGGAGCACGGCGTCGGGCCGTCGATGGTCAAGGTGTCGCTCAAGGCCAGCGACGTGCCCACCAACCTCGCCGCCAACCGCCGCTTCGCCGCCCTCGGCAACGGCTATCCGCTCCACCTGGGTCTGACCGAAGCGGGACCGATCCAATCGGGGAGCGTCAAGTCGGCGATGGGCATCGGCATCCTCCTCGCCGAGGGCATCGGCGACACCATCCGGGTCTCGCTGGTGGGCGACCCCGAGGAGGAGGTCCGGGTCGCGAAGCAGATCCTGGCCAGCCTGGAGGAGACCCCGAGCGGCCCCAACCTGATCGCCTGCCCCACCTGCGGCCGGCTGGAGATCGACATGAACCCGATGGTGGCCCGGGTCGACGAGGCAATGCGCCGCGTCCGCCGGCCGCTGACGGTCTCGGTGATGGGCTGCGTGGTCAACGGCCCCGGCGAGGGCATGCACGCCGACATCGGCATCGCCGGAGGGCGGCAGAAGGGAGCCCTCTTCGTCTCCGGCCGGGTGGTGGCCACCCTCCCCGAGGCGGAGCTCATCAACGCCCTCGTGGAGCGTCTGGAGGCGATCGCCGACGAGGACGCGCGCCTGCTCGCCGAGGGGAAGCCACTGCCGGTGGGGCTGGGGGACGCGCCGCTGAAGCCCCTGAGCGTGGTGCGGGGCGACTGACCCGGCGGCCGATCAGTCGCAGTCGGTGGTCGCCACCATCGCGAGCCGACCGCCATCCGGTGAGACTGCGATCAGGAGCAGGTCCATGCCCATGTCGACAAACCAGTCGCTCGAGGCCTCGGCGAGGAACCAACGCGCCGCCGAGGCTGTGTTGGCGACCGTCTCGAAGGATCACTGAGGTTGCAGCCGGCCAGCCCAGCGAGCGATCGCCACACGAGAAGCCGTGCCAGGGCGGGTTCGCTCTTTCCGCCATACGCGCCACCGTGGGTAGCCAACTGAAAGAGCTCTGCGTGCACGGATTGGACCGACGCCTCCGCAAGTTTGATGTCGGCCGGTGCGAGGCCGGCCAGACATTCCGAGGGAAGCGACTCCAGCAGCGCCCCGGTGATCGGTTGAGATCCCAAAGGCGGACTGAGCTGCGCGATGGTCACCTCCACCTCGGGAGCCTCCGGCCACGAGGGGCCGTGGAGGTCGTACGTGGGCAGGTGTGCCGACCGCTCAAGATCGTGGAGACGCAGGGTAGCCAACTCATGTGATCGACCCCCACCTCGCCGCACGACAGCGCCTCGAGGTCGTCCAGGTCGGCGGCGATCTCGGGCACGGCTCTCCCCAGGTGCCGGAGGGTCCCGGGATCATGCCATCGGCCTCCGCGATGGTCAACCGTGCCGGCGGCCGTGCCCTCAGTGCCGGGGCGGGTCGAGCAGCGGGGTGTGGCGGACCAGAGCCAGGACCATATAGACGCCGACGAAGCCGCCCTCGAGCAGCAGCGACAGCGCCGCCCAGGGCGCCGAAAGGCTGTCGGTGAAGCCGGGGAGGCCGACGGTCACGGAGGCCACCAGCGCCACCAGGGCACCGGCGGCGATCAGGCCGCCTGCGAGCCAGGCGCCCCGTACGCCGGCGACGACGCCGAGGGCGGTCGTCGAGGCCGCCGCGCAGGTGAGGTAGAAGAGCACGCCGACGTAGGCGGCGGCGCTGTAGTACTGAGGCGCCAGCGCCAGGTGGACGAGGCCGATCGCGGCCAGGAGGGCCGCTCCCAGCAGGCGGGCGCCGCCGGTGAGGCCCCTCCGGACGAGGCCTCGCGGCCAGGCGATCAGCAGGCGATGGCGGGCGCTGCCCCTCACCTCAGCCCGTCACGACGATCGAGCCGGTCATGTATTGGTGGATGGAGCAGCGGTAGGCGAAGGTGCCCGGTGCGTCGAAGGTGTGGCCGGCGCTCTTGCCCGGTTCGATGTTCCCGGTGTCGAAGGATTTGTCCACGGCGGTCGCCGTATGGACCGAGGAGTCCCGGTTCGTCCAGGTGACCGCGGTTCCCTTGGTCACCGAGACCGGGGTGGGCCCGAACGCGAAGTTCTTGATGGCGACCGCGCCGCTGCCGGTCGAGGTCGCGGCGGGGGAGGCGGCGCCGCAGCCGGAGAGCGCGGCTCCGGCGAGGGTGACGGAGAGGAGCAGTGGGGCTCGAGGGTTCATGTCCGGATCTACGCCGCCGGGGAGGTCCTGGATCAGACAGCGGTTCTGCCGCCGGCGGGGATGCTCGGCAGTTCTGCCGCGGATGGGGATGCCCGGCAGTTCTGCCGCCGGTGGAGATTCGCGGGGGGCCGCTCTGCCGCCGGTTTTGACTCGGGGGGGACTGCGTCCCCCCCGTCTGGTCGCAAGTCAGCGATGGCCCCTGGCGGGCCCACCCACACGCGATGAAAATGCGCCAAGCGCTTCGCGCGTGCCTATTTTCGTATCATACATCGTGCGCTGGCGCGCCCGATGTCGTGGCATACCCACCACCACGCCGGCACTCGCCGGCGACGCGCGCTTCGCGCGCTTGTCGTGACGGGGCCGCCGGTAGAGGTCCCAGGAGGAACGCTGCGCGTTCCTCATACCGGACCCGCCGAGCGGCTTCGGGGGTGGGCGCTGGAACCCCGCATGGGCCTCACGGCCTTCCCGGGGCGCCTCACTGCGCCGCCCTCTCCGCGGATCGTGCGGGTTTCCAGGAGCAACGCTCGCGTTGCTCATGTGGTACCTCGGCGGGTGGAGAAGCAAATTGCGAGCGCGAAGCGCTCGCCGCCGGCGAGTGCCGGCGAGGGGGGGCGGGAGCCGGCATCGGGCGCGCCAGCGCACGATGTCTTGCGACCAGACGGGGGGGACGCAGTCCCCCCCGAGTCAAAACCCGCGGCAGAGCGGGCGTCCGCGAATCTCGACCGGCGGCAGAACTGCCGGGCATCTCCACCCGCGGCAGAACCGCCGGGCATCTCGACCGGCGGCAGAGCGCCCGCCGCGAATCTCAACCGGCGGCAGAACTGCCGGGCATCTCCACCGGCGGCAGAACGATGCTCAACCGGCGGCGGAACTGCCGCGAATCTCGAGCGTGGTCACTGGCGGCTCTCCGGCGGGCCACCGTTGCGAGCCCGGAAGAAGTCGGTCAGCTGGGCGAGCCCCTCGATGTCGACCACCTCGCGCTCGGCGAGGGGGAGGCGGACGACCGGGACCCGACCCAGGCCGCCGAGACGTGAGAGCTGGCGCTCCTGGCGCTCGGCGAGGCGGCTGAGGATGAGGTGCGCCTCGCCGAGGCGGCGCGCGGTCTCGGGGCGCACCGGCTCGCCGAGCTCGGTGCTCAGCCAGCCGGCGACGTCGCGGTCCTCGCAGAGGGTGGTGGCGGCGGCGATCCCGGAACGGTCGGTGAGCGCCTCCGGCAGCACCCGGTTGACCGCCACCGCGCGCAGCGGCATCCGGTAGTCGCGCAGCCGGGCGCAGAAGAACTCGGCCTCGGCGAAGGGCTCGGGGTCGAGGGTGGTGACCACGACGAAGCCGGTCTGGGGCGACCGCAGCAGCCGGTAGACCTCGGTGGCGCGCTCCTGGATGCCGCCGTACAGCCCCTGGATCTCGCGGACGAAGACGGCGAGCTCGCCGAGCACCTCCGCGCCGATCAGCCGGTCGGCCATGCGCGCGAAGGGGGCGGCGGCGACGTTGATCGCCCGCCATCCGAGCCGCGAGGGGCCGGCGAGCCAGGACAGCAGCCGTGCGCCGACGAAGTCGCTGAGCCGGTTGGGCGCCTCGAGGAAGTCGAGGGCGTTCCGCGACGGCGGGGTGTCGATCACCACGGTGTCGTACTCGCCGCCGGCGTGGAGCTCGTACAGGGTCTCCAGCGCCATCCAGTCCTGCGAGCCCACGAAGGCGTTGCTGATCCCCTGGTAGAAGCGGTTGGCGAGGATGCGCTCCGCCGACTCGCGGTTGGGAGCGTGGCGCTCCACCATCAGGTCCCAGGCCGACTTCATGTCGAGCATGGCCGCAACCAGCTCGCCCCTGGGCTGGATGCCCGCCTTGCGCAGCCGGGCCGCGGGGACGGGCACGGGCTCCACGCCCATCCTCCCGATCCCCAACGCCGTCGCCAGCCGCCGTGCCGGGTCGACGGTGAGCACCAGCACCCGGCGGTCGAGCTCGGCGACCATGGCGATGCCGAGCGCTGCGCTCACCGTGGTCTTCCCCACCCCACCGCTGCCGCAGCAGACCACCACCTCGAGGTTGCCCAGCTGCTCGGCGAGGCTGGCCCCGGCGGCCGCCGGCCTGACGGTCACGCCGCCGCCCGGAGAGCCGCCGCCACCGCGCGGGTGGTGGCGAGCCCGGGACGCGCCCCGGACAGCAGCGGGATCTCGATCACCGGCACCGTCATCCCCTGACGCAGGCGGCGGGCGTGGGCGGCGCCGGTGTCGTGGAGACGCTGGGCGATGCGGTCGCCGGCGAGCACCGGACGGGGGTCGCCGCCCAACCGGCGGGTGGCGGCCTCGAGGTGCTCGACGGCGCACAGCTCCTCGAGCACGTGGAGCTGCCGGGCGGTCACCGCGGTGGTGAAGACGCGGTTGAGGAAGCAGGCGCCCAGCGTGATGGTGGTCTCGGTCCTGGCCCGGTCGTGCAGCTCCAGCGCCTCGGCGACCGGCATCTCCTCGGGGAGCGCGCACACCGTGAGCAGCGAGCGCTTCGGGTCGCTGAGGATGGCGTCGATCCACTCCACCTGGGAGCGGACGATGCCGCCTCGTGCCAGGTCCATCATCGCCCGGGCCGCCCCCAGCTGGGGAAGGACGTGGCCGGTGGCGGCGCTGTCGACGATGATCAGGTCCCACACCGGGCGGCCGCCCTCCACCCGCTTCGCCTCGTAGGCGATCTTGCCGATGACCAGCATGTCGCTGGTGCCCGGGAGGCCGGTGGCGATGAACTCGAACACCTTGGCGAGCGGGGTGAGCCGGGTGAAGCGGGGCACCTTGAAGTAGAGGCGCAGGTACTCCTGCAGAGACTCCTCGGGGTCGAGCGCGAGCACGCTGACATTGGGCTGCACCACCTTGGGCTGGAAGCCCGCGGTCGCCGCCCCCAGGCAGCGCGCCAGGTCGCCCTTGCCGTCGACCTCGATGCAGAGCACCCGGCGTCCGGCCTGGGCGCCGACCAGTGCCAGGGCGCCCGAGATGGTGCTCTTCCCGGTGCCGCCCTTGCCCGCGACGAAGAGCAGGTTGCGGGCGAGCAGCTCGTCGAGGGTGCTGGCCGCCGCGCCACGCGGCGGGGAGGGGCTCAGCTGCCGCCGGCGCCGGGCGTGGCCGGTGCCCGGTAGCGGTCCGCGACGCCGAAGTTGCG
>JAQBPH010000544.1:0-8900 GCA_028287625.1 Chloroflexota bacterium
GCCGCCGCCCGCGACCGGTGCTGCCGCGGCCGACGTCGACGGCCGCGCTCCCTCCGGCGCGCCTGCCCGGCGTGCGCGCCGGTGCCGAGCCCGCGCTCGCGGTCTTCGACGTGGAGGGCACCATCGCCGACCTCACGGTGGTGCAGCACTACCTGTTCTTCCTCCTCGACCGCGAGGAGCGGCGGCGCTGGCCGCTCACCATCGCCCGCACCGCGCTGCGCGTGCCCGGGTGGCTGCGTCTCGACCGGGTGAACCGGCTGGAGTTCCAGCGCCGCTTCTACCGCGGCTACGCCGGGCTGGAGCGCGAGGTCGTCGCCGACACCGCGCGCCGTGCGCTCCACGAGATCACCCTGCCGCGCTGCTTCCCGCGGGCGATGCGCCGGGTGCGCGAGCACGTCGACGCCGGCCACCGGGTGGTGCTGGTCACCGGGGCGCTCGAGGAGGTGGTGCGCCCCCTCGCCGAGCTGCTCGAGGTCGAGCTGCGGGCCGCCCACCTGCGCACCGTCGACGGCGTCTTCGACGGCGACCTCGCCGACACCCCGCCGAGCGCCGAGGCGCGCGGCGCCCTGGTCACCGGGCTCGCCGCCGAGACCGGCGCGCGCGCCGCGGCCTGCTACGCCTACGCCGACAGCATCAGCGACCTGTCGATGCTCGAGGCGGTGGGCAACCCGGTGCCGGTCAACCCGGACCTGCGGCTGCACTCGGTGGCGCGGCGGCGGGGCTGGCCGGTGCAGTCGTGGCGGATGGGCGACGGCGGCGGCCGCATGCCGGTGGTGCTGCCGGAGCGGATGCCCCCGGAGCGGAGCCGCCGCGTCGCCGCGGGACGCCGCTGATGCGCGCCCTCGAGTGCACCCCCACGCTGCCCGGCTACGCGCTCGCCCGGGTGGCCGGCGGCACCCGAGGCGGTCCCTTCACGATGCTGCGGCTCACCCACCGGCCGCCGCCGGAGCTGCTCGGCGAGGGCTGGGTGCGCCTCCGCCCCCGGCTCGCCGGCATCTGCGGCAGCGACCTGTCCGCGCTGCGCGGCCACGCCAGCCCCTACCTCGGGGCGCTCGCCTCGTCGCCGTTCGTGCCCGGCCACGAGGTGGTCGCCACCGTCGCCGGCGGCGGCGGGCGCTGGAGCGACGGCACCAGGGTGGTGGTCGAGCCGCTGCTCCACTGCGGGGTGCGCGGGGTGCTGCCCCCGTGCCCGCGCTGCGCCGCCGGCGAGCCGCAGGGGTGCGAGGCGGTGGCCGGTGACGGCTTCGCGGCGGGGCTGCAGAGCGGCTACTGCGCGGCCACCGGCGGGGGGTGGGCGGGGGAGATGGTGGCCCACCAGAGCCAGCTCCACGAGGTGCCGGGCGCGCTCGACGACCGCGACGCGGTGATGGTCGAGCCGCTCGCCTGCGCCCTCCACGCGGTGCTGCGCACCCCGCCCGGGCCCGGCGACCGCGTGCTCGTGGTCGGCGCCGGCACCCTGGGCCTGCTGATCATCGCCGCGCTGCGCCACGCCGCCCGCCCCCGCCGGGTGATCGCCGTGGCCAAGCACGACGGCCAGCGCCGGCTCGCCGGCCGGCTCGGCGCCGACGTGGTCTGCACCCCCGCGGCGATGCTCCGCACGGTGCGCTTCGAGACCGGCGCGCGGCTGGTGGAGGGACGCGCGGTCGCGCCCTTCCTGCTCGGCGGCGCCGACCTCGCCTTCGAGTGCAGCGGCACCGCCGCGGGGCTGCAGAGCGCGATCGGCTGCACCCGCGCCGGCGGCACCGTGGTGATGGTGGGGATGCCGGGACGGGCGACCATCGACCTCGCCCCCGCATGGCATCGCGAGCTCAGCCTGCGCGGCGCCTACGGCTACGGCATCGAGACCGCCGGCGGGATGGCGGTCGAGCCGCCGCGGCGCACCTTCGCCATCGCCCTGGAGGCCGCCCAGGCGCTCCGTCCGGGCCGGCTGGTCGACGATCCCCTGCCCCTCGAGGACTACCGGCGAGCGCTGTCCCGGGCCTCGTCGGCGGGGTCGCGCGGGGCGGTGAAGGTGGCCTTCGCACCCCAGGGGGTGGGGTGATGAACCGGCCCGGCACGGTGGTGGAGGTGGGCCGCTCGAGCCCGCCGACCCTGGTCCACAACGGCGACTCGGTGGTGCTGCAGCGCTTCCCGGTGGGCACGCGGGTGGTGTACCCGCCCGACCCGCTCACCGGCCTGCGCGACCCCGACGGCGCCATCCGCCGGGCGCTGCTCAACCCCCTCGACTCCGAGCCCCTGCCGGCGCTGCTCCACGCCGGGATGCGGCTGACCATCGCCGTCGACGACATCTCGCTGCCCCTGCCGCCGATGCGCTGGCCCGACGTGCGCTCCCGGGTCCTGGAGGCGGTGCTGGACATGGCCGCCGACGCGGGCGTCGAGGACGTCGAGATCATCATCGCCACCTCGCTCCACCGCCGGATGACCGAGGCCGAGGTGCTCCACGCCGTGGGGCGGCGCGTCTTCGACGCCTTCTGGCCCGACCGCCTCTACAACTTCGACGCCGAGGACCCGGAGGCGCTGGTCGAGCTGGGCACCACCGAGGAGGGCGAGGTGGTGGAGATCTCGAAGCGTGCCGCCACCAGCGACCTGCTCGTCTACGTGAACATCAACCTCGTCGCCATGGATGGCGGCCACAAGTCGGTGGCGGTGGGCCTGGCCCCGTACCGCAGCCTGCGCCACCACCACAACGTCGACACCCTGCGCCACACCCGCAGCCTGATGGACCCGCCGCGCAGCGCGCTGCACCGCTCCTGCACCCGGATGGGACGGCTGCTGGAGACGCACGTGAGGGTCTTCAAGGTCGAGACCACGCTGAACAATGACACCTTCCCCGCGGCGCTGGGATTCCTCAACCGCCGCGAGTCGGAGTGGACGGTGAAGGACCGCGCCATGGCCCGGGTGGTGGCCCAGGCGACGGCGAGCATGCCGCCGGCGCAGGCGCGCGCGGTCTTCCAGCGAACCCGCGCGCCCTACGCGCTCACCGGCGTCTTCGCCGGCGCCACCGAGCCGGTGCACGCGCGCGCGCTGGAGTCGCTCTACCGGCAGCAGGCGGTGCCGGTGCGCGGGCAGTCGGACGTGCTCAGCGTCGGCATCCCCTACGTGGGCCCGTACAACGTCAACTCGATCATGAACCCCGTGCTCGTGCACTGCATGGGGCTCGGCTACTTCTTCAACCTGTACCGGGGGATGCCGCTGGTGCGCCGCGGCGGGGTGCTGATCATGACCCACCCCTGCCGCGAGGAGTTCCACCCCGTCCACCATCCCTCGTACATCGACTTCTACGAGCAGGTGCTCTCGGAGACCCGCGACCCCGAGCGCATCGAGGTCGAGTACGAGGAGCGCTTCGCCTCCGACGCGTGGTACCGCCAGCTCTACCGCCGCTCCCACGCCTACCACGGCGTGCACCCCTTCTACATGTGGTATTGGGGAGCGCACGCGCTCGAGCACCTCGGCGACGTGGTCGTGGTGGGCGGTGACCGCGCCGTGTGCGAGCGGCTGGGCTTCCGCTCCGCGTCGACCCTCGACGACGCCCTGGAGATGGCCACCCAGACGGTGGGCCCGCATCCCAGCGTGACCCACCTCCACTGCCCGCCGCTCTTCGTCTGCGACGTCGAGGCCGGCGGCTTCGAGGCCGGAGCGCCATGAGCCGCCGCGCCGCGCGGGCGGGCTCGGCGCTGCGCTGGGCGGCGGAGGACACGGTGCGCATGCTCCGCGCCTGGCGGCCGCCGGAGCGCCCCGAGCCGGTGGAGCAGACCCCTCGCGACCGCCGCCCGCCGCGCTCCGCGGAGCCGACCTGGGGACGCTCCGACACCAGTGCGACGGTGCGCCGGGCGATCCAGCGCCACGGGCTCTTCCCCCTGCTCGACGTGCTCGGGCGGCCCACCGTGGTCGGGCTCCACCACCTCCAGGGGGCACGGCCGCCGCTGATCCTCGCCCCCAACCACGCCTCCCACGCGGACGCCCCGCTGGTGCTGCGGGCGCTGCCGCCGGCGCTGCGCGACGACACCCTGGTGCCGGCCGCCGCCGACTACTTCTTCAAACGGCGGTGGCTCAGTGTTGCGGTCACACTTGCCATGAACGCGGTGCCCTTCGACCGGCGCCACGACATCGCCGACTCGGTGCGCCGGCTCGAGCGGCTGCTGCGCCACGGCCACAGCATCGTGCTCTTCCCCGAGGGCAGCCGCGCCCGCGACGGCCGGCTGCGCGGCTTCAAGGCGGGGGTGGCCCACCTCGCGTGCCAGACCGGCGCCCCGGTGGTGCCGGTCTACGTCCAGGGCACCCACGCCCTGCTGCCGCCGGGCGCCGCGCTGCCCCGTCCCAGCGCCGTCGCCGTCCACTTCGGGCACCCGCTGGTCGCCCAGCCCGAGGAGAGCGCCCGTGCCTTCAACGAGCGCATCGAGGTGGCGGTCGCCGAGCTGATGACCGCGGCCCGCGGCCACGCCTACCGCGACACCGCCCCGCGCCGCCCCGGCTGGCGCGAGCGCTGGCGCCCCGGTGGCGCGCTGGCGGCCGGCCCGCAGCCGGAGCCGCCCGACGCGTCCGAGGGCTGGATCGCACGGTGGCGCTCGACCACGCCGCGGTAGAGTCGACGGCCCGGGCGGATAGCTCAGCCGGCTAGAGCGTCTCGTTTACACCGAGAAGGTCGCGGGTTCGATCCCTGCTCCGCCCACTTCGGGGATAAAATGCCTTGATGCACAAGGCGTTTGTCGAACCTCGGTCGAGCGTCGAGAGTGCGGAAAGAGAAGGAAATCCGCGGCAGTGAGACGCTCTATAGCAGCGGGCGTTGACATGGTCCCGCTGTCGGTGTAAGACGCTCTGGGCAACCCTGTCGGAGGAGCGTCATGGCTGGTCTGAGCGTGGTGCGGCCGGCTCCGCCGAGCGCGCTGGAGCTCCTTGTCGACGACTTCCTCGCGTCGTGCCGGGCGCGGGGCCTCTCGCCGGCGACGCTCGAGCGCGGGTACGGGCACCCGCTGCGACGGGTCTTCCTGCCCTGGTGCGCCGCCCAGGGCGTCGACGGAGTGGAGGCGCTCAACCAGCGGGTGGTGGCCGCTTCACCTCGTCGCTGCTGACCGAGGGAGGGACGCTGGGGCGGCCGCTGTCGCGGTTCAGCGTGCATTCCTACGCGCGGACGGTCCGCCAGTTCCTCGCCTGGTGCCAGCGGGAGGGGGAGGAGGTGAAGGGTCAGCCGCAGCTACCGTCGCTGCCTCGGCGGGTGCTCGACGTGCACCGGCACGAGCGGCGGACCTTCCTGCGGGTGCGGGGGAAGGGGGCGAAGGAGCGGATGGTGCCGCTGACGCCGGCGCTCGCGAGGCGGGTCGAGCGGGCGGTGCGTGGCCTGGCGACGGACGCGAGCAGCGATCGCCTCTTCCTGGCGCTGCGGCGAACGCCCGGCGGTGACTTCGCCGCGTTGACGCTCTCCGGGATTCTTCAGCTGCTCCGCAGTGCGACACAGCGGGCGGGGATCACCAAGCGGGTACACCCACACCTGCTGCGGCACTCCTTCGCCACGGAGGCGATGCGGCGGGGGATGAACCCGATCCAGCTCTCGCAGATCCTCGGGCACAACAGCCTGCGGATGATCGAGCGGACCTACACGCACCTGAACGTGACGGACGCGTACGACGCCATGATCAAGCTGCTGTCCACCGAGCGGACGTGACGCAACCGCCGCTCGTCATGCGCCGCCCGGCGGGTGCGGGCCTGATGCAAGGAGAGGATCGACGCTGCGTCGAGCTCCCGGTATGGCCGATGCTGCTCACCAGCTCAGGCCGCTATTGAGGCGGTCTTGGCCTGTCGCGGCGAGCAGATCGCGTGGGTACTCGCCGGCTCGGTAGTTCAGCGTCGACCTCGTCAGCGAGCTCACACGGGCTGTCGGGCGGGTCGACGAGGTTGACCTGGGTGGCGAGCAACCGGAGCTGTGAGCGGAAGACCTTACGGGCCCCGTCGTCGAGGGGGGCGAGCAGGCGCGCCTCCGCCGCGCGGAGGCGATGGTCGAGGGTCACCAGGACCTCGGCGCCGCGTCGGGTGGCGACGACACGGCGAGCGCGCCGATCGGCGGGGTCAGGGCGCCGCTCGATCAACCCGGCCGCTTCGAGGTCGTCGAGGAGATAGGTCATGACTGTGCGATCGACACCGAGATGCTGGGCCAGGGCGAGCTGGCTGCCAACCGCGCCGTGAGCGGCGGCGGAGAGGACCTGGTAGCCCCGCGGACCGCCAGGGACATCGGCCACGGCGGCATGCGCGGCCTTGACGTATGCCCGGAAGACCATGCCCAGGCCCCATCCGAGATCTTCCGCCAGGGCGTGCTCGGAGTTGGGGCCTTCCCCCGCGTCGTCGTCGTGCTCCTCGACATCGCGCACCACCTCATCATACGGGCCCGCCGGAGAAAGCGGTGCCGCCAAGATGATCTGTTGACATGATGATCTGCAAACAATATCATTATGGCGATGGGTGGCCTGGCTCACCCCCAAGCACGAGGTCAGCGGCTGTGAAGGCATCGAAGAACTCCACTCCGAGCGGTTCCACAACGGCGAAGAGACAGAGGGTCTCGGTGAGAGGAGTTCCGGACCGGAGTGTGACCATACGACCGATTCCGATCGAGCGGCTCGACCTCTCGTCGAAGAGGCTGCTCATCATCGGCGGCACGAACGGCCTTGGACGAGCCATCGCCCAGCAGGCCCTGGCGCGAGGTGCCGACGTCACGGTGGTCGGGCGAACACTTCGCGACAACAAGTCCGCGCGGCTGACGTTCGTGGAAGCCGACCTGTCATCGATGAAGGAGGCCGCTCGCCTGGGCGTCGAACTCCCCGTGGAACTCTTCGACGTCGCGCTCCTCACCGCAGGAACCTTCGCCGCCAGGGCACGCGAGGAGACGCGCGAGCATGTCGAACGGGATGTCGCGATCAGCTACCTGAGTCGCCTCGCCGTGCTCCAGGGTCTCAGCCCCAGGCTGGGAACAGCACGCCACGCGGGTGCACCCAGGTCCCGCGTCTTCGTCATGGGAGCCCCCGGGTTCGGACAGCTCGGAGACCCTGGCGACCTCAACTCCGAGAAGGGCTACCGACCCATGGTGGCGCACGGCAGCACGGTCGCAGGGAACGAGATCCTCGTGCTCGGCGCGAGGGACAGGTTCCCAGGTCCGTCGTTCTTCGGCGTCGGACCCGGCCTGATCAAAACCGGCATTCGGGCGAACCTTCTGGGTGAGGGCACAGTCAAGTACAAGCTTGTCGAGGGCGCCATCGGCATCCTGACGCAATCGCCTGAGGCCTACGCGAAGCGCATGGTGCCGCTCCTGTTCGCACAGGAACTCGAGGGGAGGAACGGTCTCATGTTCGGCGGCAAAGGTAAGCCGATCCTGCCGACTCGCGGCCTCGACGGCGCCTACGTCGAGCGCTACCTGTCGACCTCCGAAGCACTCTTGCGGCGCGCGCTCAGCGTATCGGACGCGGACGCCATCGCCAGCTAGCAGGGTGTTGAAAATCGCCTGCTACTCCAGTCTCCTCCTCAGTGCGCTGGCGGCGTGCACCGCGACCACGCTTCGGATGTACTCCGCGCGAAAGGGGTGGGAGCTCACGACGATCGACGTCGATGTCCGCGATCCAGGGCGGCACACCAATCACCACGACGTTCCGCACCGGCACCGCGAGTAACCCTGCCACATGGAGTGAATGAACATGGCCATACTCCGCAGGATTGCACCCCCCTGTCGCCGGCTCCTGCTTCTCTGCGCCGCCGTCGCCCTGCCGGCAACGGGGTGCGGTCCTCACGGCGTCGTGCCGCCACCGGTCACCGCCTACGTGGTGGGAGCAGGCTGGGAGGATCCGGGGGAGCCCGCGCTCGACTACCAGGCCTTCTACCCGTCGGAGCTCTCGGTTCACGCCGGTGACGTCATCACCTTCACCGGTGCGTCGGTGGCGCTCGGCCACACCGTGACCTTCGGCACCGGCAGCGCGCCTCCGGCGGTCTTCCTGCCGGGCAGAGGCCCCGCGCCGGTCACGGCGCTCCCGTGTGCCACGACGAAGGACGTGTCGGCGAGCACGACGACCTGTCCGGATCCGCCGGCGGGGTCACCCAGCGCGCTGCCCGGCTACGACGGCCACGGCTTCTACAACACCGGCCTGATCGGCTCCCGGCCGCTCCCCGTGACGTCGGCGACCATCCACGTCGGCGGCTCGACGGCTCCCGGCGACTACCGATTCATCTGTCTCCTCCATCCCAGCATGGTGGGTGTTGTCCATGTCGTCGCCGCCGACCAGGCGGGTTCCGACCAGCCCACCCTCGACGCTGCCGCGCGGACGCAGGAGCAGAGGGATGCCGCCGCCGCCCGCCAGCTCCGGACCGGGCTCGTCCCACCACCGGGGGTCACGTTCGCCGCCGGTGCGTTCGCGGGTGACCCCAGAGAGGTCTCGCTGAACGCCTTCTTCCCGGCTCACGTCACGGTGCACGCAGGCACCACCGTGGTGTGGTCGGCCACCACATCGGAGCCGCACAACATCGACTTCGGAAGGAGGGTGTCGGTGCTGGATCCTGCCCAGGCAACGGTGGCATTTGGGCCGCCGACGGTCCGGCCGGGAAGCGATTACACGGCCGGGGAGGATGTCTACTCGGGAATCATCGGAGGCGACGCGCCGTCGCGCACGTTTGCGCTCCGATTTCCGACCCCGGGGTCCTACGTATTCGTCTGCACCTTCCATCTGGGCATGGCCGGTGCGATCACCGTGACACCGTGAAGTGAGGACACGGTGCGCCAAAGGCCTAACAGGTTGTGGACGATATGGTCAGGGGGCACCGGCTTCCCCAGGTCTATGGGATCATTGGCGGCCCCGACGGTGGGCCCGACGCCACTGCGGCAGTCGTAGACTGGCTGCCGCCAAGCGAGGCTGGTGACCACCATCCACGGC
>JAQBPH010000574.1:0-10789 GCA_028287625.1 Chloroflexota bacterium
GCCGGTCGTCTTGCCGCGAGGCTGTCCGAAGCGGTCGAAGAAGGCCGCCACCGGGTGCTTCGCCGAGGGTGTGCCGGCCACCGCGCCGGGGGTGGCGGCGATCCGCGCCGCGTACTCGGCGAGCAGCTCGTCGAGCGGCCGCTTGTTCTTCGAGGCCGGCGCGAACTTCTCCGCCCACGGCTGGTACTTGGCGGAGTTCTCCGGGCTGACCGGGTCACCGAGGTCGGGGATCTGCTCGAGGACGCTGTCGATGGCGCGCTGGACCAGGCTGTCGGCGTCGCCGGCGGCGCCGGTCACGACCCCTCCCCCAGCGGCGGCAGCAGGCCGGCGAGGGCGATGCCACCGAGGGTCTTGCAGTCGGTCTGGCCGGTGCGCACCAGCTCGCCCAGCTCGCCGGGATCGAAGATGCGCACGTCGAGGAGCTCGTCGGGGTCGGTCGCCGGCATCCCCTCGGAGAGGCCCTCGGCGCGGAAGAACCAGAGGATCTCGCGGGAGTAGCCGGGGGAGACGCAGGCCTGGCCGAGCGGCCGCCAGCGGGCGGCGGTGTAGCCGGTCTCCTCCTGGAGCTCGCGGCGGGCGGTGACCGCGGGGTCCTCGCCCTCGTCGCGGGTGCCGGCGGGGATCTCCCAGAGCGCCCCCTCGCACGCGTGCCGCCACTGGCGGACGAGGACGATGCCCCCCGCGGAGACGGTCGCCACGATGGCGACCGCTCCGCGGTGGTGCACGATCTCGCGCCGCGCCTCTCGCCCGGTGGGGAGCCTGACCTCGTCCTCGTAGACGTGGAGCAGGCGGCCCTCGTAGACGGGCCGGCGGGACACCAGCGTCTCGCGCAGGTGGTCGACGGCGCTCGAGGTGTCCGGGCTCACGCGCGGAGTCTGCGACATCTCCGGCCCCGGGCGCCGCCCGGTCCGGACGTGGAGGTCAATCCGTCAGGCGCAGCCCCAGGCACGGGCGCCGCCGTGGGACAGCATGGTCGCAGTGATCTCCGCCTGCTGAGCGGGGTCCCAGACGTCGGTTCCGCCATGGGCGCGGAAGGTCGACATGAGGAACTGGAAGATCCCGTAGTAGGGCCCCACCGGGTTGAAGGCGTGGGGACGGAGCCCGGACTCGCACCGTGCGATCTTCACCATCCAGTCCGGGGACACTCCGTGGCGCGCGGCGGCGGCGCGGATGATGCCCTCGACCGAATCGGGTGCGAGCACGGGGCCGATCGGGAGGCCCAGAGCGGCCGCCGGAGTGGTCGCCGGGCGGGGAGGCCTCGGCGCCGTGCGGGGCGGGCTCAGAACGGGAAGAGCCGTCGCTGTCGGATCGGGAAGACCCACCTGGGGGTCGCGAACGGTGAGCGGCTTGGCGGAGCGCTCGAGGACCGTCGCGCTGGCCGGGGCGACGTAGGCGACCGGCTGGGATACGGTCGCCGCGGCCAGGTGGCTCCGGGCGACGACGGCGAAGACCGGGGCGAGAAGGAGGACGATGAGTCCCGCCATCACGCCCCGTGTTCGTTGTGGCAACCGCAAATACAAACCTCCCAAAACCGTCTGTTCCCCCCTTTCGGTGCACGCGCACTCGGCGGACGCGACGCAGGTGAGAGCCCTGTGACATCCACCACTGTCTCGGGCGGGATCGCCTCCCCCGGCCACAGTCCTTCATCTCTGCGCACGAGGAACGGCGAGCGGCTGATGAGAGGGCTAACCGGCCGCGTCGGCGGCACCCTATCACAGGTATCCGCCTCAGCGCCAACCCCAATCTGTGGGGGAGCGGCCGCGGAAGCGACACCGCCGGTGTGAGCCTGTCATCGGACCGTCGGAGCGCGGGCATCCGATCCTCGACAGGGGCGAACATACGATCTGTGGCATGCCCCTGTCCCGGGTGTGGCCGCGCCCGCCCGGCGGTCGCCTCGCCCTCTCCGCCATCGCGCTCGCCTGCGCGCTGATCGCCACCGTGTCCGGGGCCAGCGGCGGGGCCGGCCACGCTCCCGTCGGCGGCCGGCCTCGCCGAACGCGGTCCCGGAGCCCCCTATTAGTCGATCAGTTGATAGTGACGTTGCGGCATATCGTACCGGGCTGGTAGCCTGGGTCGCTCGTGACCACTCCCAGGAGACGGACATGAGCCCTCTTCCGACGTCGCCGCACGCCCCGCCGAGCCCGGTCCCCGCCCGTCCCCGGCGGCGATCGCAGCGCGGCCAGAACTCGGCCTCGACGATTGCGGGCATCGCCGCCATGATCACCGCCGTGGGCGGCACCGTCGGCGTCCTCTACCAGACCGGCGTGATCGGCCACCACACCGCCGCGCCGGCGACGGTGCCGTCGACCGGAGCATCCCCCTCCCCCTCGCCCAGCGGCAGCGCCTCGCCCTACGCCACGGAGACCCCGGGAACAACCGCGTCGCCGAGCCCGGGATCGTCGCCGACCCCGAGCCCGTCCCCGACCCCCACCCCCGGCACCACCCCCACCCCGAACGGTGGTGGCGGGATCCTCTTCCACTGAGAGGGCGCGGGGGGAAGCGCGGCGACGGCGTGCTCGCGGAGCACCCCGCCGGCCCGGTCGAACCCGGCCCGTGCGCGCCCCGGCGCGACGCCGTTCAGCGTGCGGTGGGGGCGGGGAACTCGCTGCGGCGGAACAGGGCGTGCAGTCGCAGGCCGGCGGCGGCGAGCGCGGCCTCGCCTCCCTCCTCCCGGTCGACCAGGGCGAGCGCCTCGACCACCGCGGCGCCGGTGGCGCGCACCTGCTCCAGGGCGGTGAGGAAGCCGGCGCCGGTGGTGACCACGTCGTCGACCAGCAGGCAGCGGTCGTCGGGGCCGAGGGACGGACCCTCGATCGCCCTCCCGGTGCCGTGCTGCTTGGCCTCCTTGCGGACGATGAAGGCCCGCAGCGGCGTGGGGTCGGTGCCGCTCAGCGCCGCCACCCCGGCCGCGATGGGATCGGCGCCGAGGGTCAGCCCCCCGACCGCGCCCACGTCCAGCTCGCGGCAGCGGTCGAGGACGAGGCTGGAAACGAGGTAGAGGCCCCGCCCTTCCAGCGTCACCTGCTTGCCGTCGAAGTAGAAGTCGCTGCGGCGGCCGCTGCTGAGCAGGAAGTCGCCGTAGCGGAAGGAGCGGCGGTGCAGCAGCGCCTGCAGCTCGTCGCGGAGCGCCTGGTGCGTCACGCGGTGGTGTCGGGGGACCAGCGCAGCACCGGCCGGCGTGCCGCCTGCACCTCGTCGACGCGCTCGACCGGGGCGTTGTGCGGTGCCGCCTGGACGAAGCCGAGGTCGGCCTCGGCCTCGGCGACGATCGCGGCGAGGATCTCGGCGAGCTCGTCGAGGCTGCGCCGCGACTCGGTCTCGGTGGGCTCGAACATCATCGCCTCGGGCACCGTGGTGGGGAAGTACACGGTGGGCGGGTAGACGCCGAAGTCGATCATCCGCTTGGCCACGTCCATCGCCCGGAGGCCGGCCACCCGGCCGCCGCGGGTGGTGGCCACGAACTCGTGCATCGTGGGGGCGTCGACCGCCATCCCGAAGAGGCCGCGCAGCCGCGCCTGCAGATAGCGCGCGTTGAGCACGGCGTCGCGGGCCACCTCGGGCAGGGTGTCGCCGTAGGCGCGGATGTAGGCGTAGGCGCGCACCAGCATGCCCACGTTGCCGTGGTAGGCGCGCACCTTGCCGATGCTCCGGGGACGGTCGTCGTCCAGGAAGAACCGGTCGCCGTCCCGCTCCACCGTGGGCGTGGGGAGGAGGTCGACGAGCGCCGGCGCCACCCCCACCGGGCCCGCCCCCGGGCCGCCGCCGCCGTGGGGGGTCGAGAAGGTCTTGTGGAGGTTGAGGTGGACGACGTCGAACCCCATGTCGCCGGGCCGGGCGATGCCCACCAGGGCGTTGAGGTTGGCGCCGTCGTAGTAGAGGAGAGCGCCCGCCGCGTGCGCCGCCTCGGCGATCTCGAGGATGTCGGTCTCGAAGACGCCGAGGGTGTTGGGGTTGGTCATCATCACCGCGGCGGTGGTGTGGTCGAGGTGGCGGCGGAGGTCGTCGACGTCGACGGTGCCCTGGGCGGTGCTCCGCAGCGTCACCACCTCGAGCCCGCTCATCCCCGCCGACGCGGGGTTGGTGCCGTGGGCGCTGTCGGGGACCAGCACGCGGGTGCGCCCGGCGTCGCCGCGGGCGGCGTGGTGGGCCTGGATCATCCGCAGGCCGGTCCACTCGCCGTGGGCGCCGGCGGCGGGCTGCAGCGACATCCGCGCCATGCCGGTGATCGCCGCCAGGAGCCGCTCCAGCTCCCACATCAGCTCGAGCGTGCCCTGCACGTCGGCGGCGTCCTGGTAGGGGTGGAGGTCGGCGAAGCCGTCGAGCCCGGCGAGCTGCTCGTCGACGATCGGGTTGTACTTCATCGTGCAGGAGCCCAGCGGGTACATCCCCTGATGGAGGTTGTGGTTGCGCCGGGCGAGGCGGCCGAGGTGGCGGGCGAGCACCGGCTCGGCGACCGCGGGGATCGCGGCGGGGCTGCGACGCAGCAGCCGCGCGGGCAGCAGCTGGTCGAGCGGCGGCACCGGCACGCCCGCGGCGGGCACCCGCGGGGCGGCATCGAGGTCGCCACCGAGCTCGAAGACGACCGGGTCCGGCCCGGCCCAGGCGGGCTCGGGGCCGCCATCCGGCCGGCGGTGACCGTTGGTGGTGCTCATGCGACCTGCGCCCGCGGCAGCGCGGGGACCAGCTCGCGGGCGGCGGCGAGGTAGCGGTCGATCGCCGCGGGAGAGGTCGTCTCGGTGCAGCACACCAGCAGGTGGTCGTGGAGGCGGTCGTCCACCTGCCCGAGGGGGAGGCCCGCGACGATGCCGCGCTCGCGCATCCGCGCCGCCAGCGCGGCGGCGTCTCCAGGCACCCGCACCGCGAACTCCCAGAGGTAGGGCGCGGCGGGGAAGGCGAGCTCGACTCCCTCGAGGCGCGTGAGGCCGGCGGCGAGGTGGTGGGCGCGGCGGGCGCTCACCTCGGCCACCGCGCGCATGCCGCCGGCGCCCATGTGGGCCATGTAGACGGTGGCGGCGAGCGCCATCAGCGCGTGGTTGGTGCAGATGTTGGAGGTGGCCTGCTCGCGGCGGATGTGCTGCTCGCGGGTCTGCAGCGTGAGGGTGAAGGCGCGCCGCCCGGAGCGGTCGCTGGTCATCCCCACCAGCCGGCCCGGGAGCCGGCGCACCAGCGCCTGCCGCGCCGCCATGAAGCCGACGTGGGGACCGCCGAACTGGGGCGGGATGCCCAGCGGCTGGCCGTCGCCGACGGCGATGTCGAAGCCCGCCTCCCCCGGGGGCAGCAGCGCGGCGCAGGCGATGGGGTCGACGTGGGCGATGGCCAGGGCACCGGCGGCGTGGGCCGCCCCGGCGAGCTCGCCCAGGCTCTCCAGCGTGCCGAGGAAGGTGGGCTGGGCCACCAGCAGGGCGGCGTGCTCGGCGCCGAGGCGGGCGGCCACGGCGGCGGCGGCGCTGAGCCCGCCGTCGAGCTCGATGCGGTCGACGGCGACCCCGCGGGCCCGGGCGTAGGTGTCGATCACCCGGCGCACCTCGGGGTGCACCCCCGCCGAGACCGCCACGCGGGTGCGGCCGGTGTGCGCCACCGCCATCAGCAGCGCCTCGGCGGCGGCGGTGGCGCCGTCGTACATCGAGGCGTTGCTGACATCGAGCCCGGTCAGCGCGCAGATCATCGACTGGAACTCGAAGATGGTCTGCAGGGTGCCCTGCGAGGCCTCCGCCTGGTAGGGGGTGTAGGCGGTGTAGAACTCCGGCCGCGCCACCGTGGCCCGCACGATCGCGGGGATGAAGCGGCGGTACACCCCGGCGCCGAGGAAGGCGTCGAGGCCGCCCAGCGGCCGGTTGCGCGCCGCCAGCCGGCTGAGCTCCTCGACCAGCTCCTGCTCGCCGAGCGGGGGCGGCAGCTCCAGCGGCGGGGTGAGCAGCGCCGCGGGGACGGAGCTGAAGAGGTCGTCCGCCGAGGCGGCGCCGACCACCTCCAGCATGGCCCGGCGGTCGGTGTCGTCCAGGGGGAGGTAGCCCATCGCCTCCAAGTATGCCGCGCGGCGCGGTGCCGGCCGGCGCCGGACCGGTGGTACCCTGAAGCCAATGGCGAAGCGCAGCACCGTGTCCATCGACGACGTCCTCACCGCGGTCGAGACCGCCCGCGACAAGGTGATGGCGGACGAGGTCAAGCAGCTCATCAAGCTGGGGCTGCCCAAGAACGTGGCCCTCAAGATGGTGGCCGAGCGCTACCGCCAGCGCGGCGAGGGCGACGAGGGCGAGCAGGGCGAGGGCGGCCAGTCGCCCTGGCCCGACATGGGCTAGCCCCTCGGGCGGGGGAACTGCCGGGCCAGGACGGCGTCGAAGGCGCGGTCCGGGAGCACGGCGTGGAGGCCGATCATCGCCCGCGCGCCCGCGGTCACCACGTAGCGTGCACGCGGCCGCCGTGCTGAGATGGCGCGGTCGATGACCCGTGCCACCGCCTCGGGGCCGGCGCCGAGCACGCGGCCCATCAGCCCCGCGTAGGCGCCGGCGGTGGTGGCGGCCACCGCCGAGGTGAACGTGGCGTAGGGCCCGTCGCCCTCCGGCAGCGCCTCCAGGCTCCCCACCGCGGTGGTGCCGAAGCGGGTGCGGATCAGCCCCGGCTCGATGAGCACCACGCCGACGCCGAAACCGGCGACCTCGAAGCGCAGGGCATCGCTCAGCGCCTCCACCGCGTACTTGGTGGCGTGGTAGGCGCCGCCCCCGGGGAAGGTCAGCCGGCCGCCCATCGAGCCCACGTTGACGATCCGCCCCGAGCGCCGGGCGCGCATCCCCGGCAGCACCAGCTGGGCCATGCGCAGCAGCCCGAAGACGTTGGTCTCGAACTGCCGGCGCAGCTGGTCGAGCGGCAGCTCCTCGAGGGCGCCGCCCTGGCTGTAGCCGGCGTTGTTGACCAGCGCCTCGACGCCGCCGGCCTCGCGCTCCACGGTGGCCACCGCGGCGGCCATCGAGTCCTCGTCGGTGACGTCGAGGGCGAGCGTCCGGCAGCCCGCCGCCACCAGCCCGGCCAGCGTCTCCGGGCGCCGGGCGGTGGCGTAGACCGTCCAGCCGCGCCCGGCCAGCCGGGCGGCGGTGGCGTGGCCGATCCCCGACGAGCAGCCGGTGACCAGCGCCGTCCTAGAGATCGAGCCGCTCATCGGGTCCTCCTCCTCGGGTCTCTCACGGCGGTTGCAGGCCCTGCACCGCCCGGATCTTCACATGCCTTCCGCCGGGGCGTGAGTTGAACCGCCGGACAAGCGTTGTGAATCCCGCGACCACTGGCGTGTGACCACGGCGCCACCGATCGGCCATGCGCACCCCGGTACATTGACCTCGCTGCTCGTCAGCCACGACAAACCGGCAAACCCGCTGCGAGGCGGGGACGCAAAGCCACGGGTCTCCCAGAGACAGCCGGGCCGCCGAAAGGTTCGCCAGCCGCGGATCGATCGACTGCACGACCGCCCCTGCAGGCGGCGTCGACCTCGAAACGCTCGGGGTTCACCGGGAGACTCACATGCTTCGACATGCACGGCTGCTCACCCTCGCCGGGGTCTGTCTCGCCGGACTGGCGCTGCCCCTCTCCACCCTCACGGTGAGCGCGGCGACGACCGCGACCAGCACCGACACCCTGACCCTGACCGCCGGCGCCCTCTCGGTCGCAGCGTACAGCGCGGGAACGGCGACCGGGGCGCTCAGCAGCAGCTCGGCGGCCACCAACATCGCCGTCGCCGACTGGGGTGACACCACCGGCGGCGGCGCCGGCTGGAACGGCACCGTGGCGGTCAGCCTCTTCAACAACACCGGCGCATGGACGCTGACCGGCGGCAGCCACACCCAGACGGTGACCTCCAGCGGCACCTACAACGGCACCGCCACCCAGGGCTACTACGTGGTCACGGTCTCCTCCGACACCACCGGCAACATCACCGCCGCGGTGACCGGCACCGAGACCGCGACCATCACCAGCCAGCCCAAGGCCGGCGCCATCGCCGTGGGCACCCACGGCGTCACCATCAAGTTCGACACCGGGGTCACCTACAGCAACCTCGACCAGTTCACCATCCACGTCGGCAACCTCCCCGCCAGCGCCCTGGTGCTCGGCGCCGGGACCAGCGCCACCGGCAACGGCAGCACCACGGCGACCGCGCCCACCTTCGCCAACAACGGCAGCACCGTCACCGGCGGCACCGCCACCACCGTGGGCTCCGGCGTCAAGTTCGTCTCCGCCGCCCTCAACACCGGCATGGGCTCCTTCCGCGTCACCCCCAGCGGCACCATCGCCTTCGACGGCAACCTCGACTGGGCCGGCACCTACGTCGCCCAGGTCTCCTACTCCATCGTCACCGGCCCCTGATCCACGATCCGTCCCCGCAGCGCGGCGTGACCGGCACCGGCCGGTCACGCCGCATGCGTTTAACCCAGCGCTAGGCCCCCCCAGCGCGAGAACCGCCAGGGGTTTGGGGGGCCGTTCGAGGAGGGTGCCCATCTGACCTCAGGGCGCCTGATCATCGAAAGTGGCGAGCCGCTCTGCCAGGTCCTGCCCGCTGACGCCGCGGATGCGCAACTCATCGATCGCCAGGCGGACGATCGCACTGGTGGAGAAACGGACACCATCTCGGAGAGCATCAGCCTCGACACTGCGTAGCCACCGGCGCTGGACCGCGTCAAGGTACACGACGAGGCGGCGCTCGGCTTGACGCACCGCGTTCGCCTGGAACGCAGGAGGCGTCTCATCGAGACCCATGGTATGCGCAGCGAGGTCCATGTGGCTCCTTATTCAGGGAGCCCATCTGCTCCCCGACCTGGGGACGGGGTCTCGGCCCCTCCGGGCAGCGTGCCCATGTGCTCAGGTGCCCCGGCACATGTGGTGATACGGTGCCGCTCAGCCCGTCCGACGGTCCTGGCAGGGCGGTGACGGAACGAGACGTCCGTGTTCTGACGTCTGAGTGTGGATCAGCCCTTTCGAGCCGCCCCGCGCCGTCACGTCTCCGTTACCGGACCACCATCAAGGGTTAACGACCCGACGAGTAGACCTCGGCGGCGTGCTGCGATTGCACCGCGCGAATCATGCGCCCACACGGCCACAACTCACATGTGGGTACAGGTCCATGTTCCCACATGGACAGTCCAGGGACGGCATGCGGGGTACCGAGGACATGCAACTCCATCTCGACGAGTTCTACGAGGCCGACATCGACCAACGGATGAGCCGGGCGCGTATTGCACGTGCTCGGACAGTGTGACGCATTTGGCTTCATCTCTTTCGCGCAATCACCGCAAGGAAACGGCGACGGCGTGGTTCTAGTTCGAAGAGCCAGGACGCGACGTTCTAACATGGCCTTTGATCGACCGAGCAGTTGAGTTTGGCTGGAGGGGACGTTCGACCATGGGGGAACATCCGGATACGCCAGGTGATACATCCAACTCCGACACCATCGTCGATGCGGCGGCTTCCTCACCGTCGCAGGAAAAGGTGAGCGGAAGAGGATGGCTGAAGCAGGTAACCGTAGTTGCGGCACTGATCGGCGCCATAGGTGGGATCGCTGCCGCATTCGTTCCCGTCCTCTTCAATCACAAGTCCGGGCGTCCTCCGAGCACCTTCTCCCAGATGGCTTGCGCGCCCACAGCTCAAGCGGAAGTGGAAGGCGTGCCAGCGACGTCAGGTCCGACGTTGGACTTCACGGTCGTGGTCAGGTGTGCGCCGCAACCTGGCAACACGTACTGGGTGATGACCAGATTCGATAGCGAAGGGAAGCCGGGCACACCCTTGCACACAGAATGGTACCCCAACGAGCCTGTGAGTGGTGTGCGCGGGCCGCACAACGTCCAGCACCCGCTGACTGGAACGGGAGTGGCGCGCTCTATTTTCGTGGTCAGTTGCGATTCCGACGGGGTCGTGCGACTGACCAGTGAGAGATACTATGGGCCGAAAAGCCCTCTTCTCGCCTTGCCGCATGGATGCGAAACCGCCTCGAATGAGGCTCAAGTCGTGCTGGACTGATTCCGTGTGGGGGATCGGGTTGTCAAGTGGGAACTGATGGTGCCACCATGTGCCGCGAGGAAGGTCGCCTTGTTTCGACATGTCCCATGAGGACTTTCTGAGGGGCCTTCCTCGCCTTTCTGGTGCGCCGCCGGCGACGCACCTCCTCGGGCGCCGTCCAGCGCTCGAGGATGAGCGCCCTCGCCTCGGCGCGGTCGACCGGGTGTCCGTCGGTGTCGCGCACGACATACGGCTCGCCGCGCTGCATCACCGCCAGCGCACGCTCGGCGAGGTGGGCGCCGACCACGCGCAGGCGAATCTCCGTCTGCAGCTCGTCGGCAAGGGCATCCGCAGCGAAGGCGGGATGGTCGCCGTACAGGACCAGCGCCCCCCGCGCGGCGTCGAGCCATTGCTGCGCGCGCTCGGCGCCAAGATGTCCCACGGAGGCCTCGCGGACCAGCTCGGTGAGGGCACCCGACCCCATCTCCACCAGCAGGCCGGGGTGACCACCGGTCCGCGTCAGCACGGCGAGGTCGCCCTTGCCGAGCTCTCCTCGCAGCGGGCTGATCGGCAGCAGCTGGCGCACCAGGTCGAGACCTCCGGCTGAGCTCACCGAAGGGGTTGAGGCCCGTTTGACCCCATTCGGGCCAGCCAGCACGCGGTCTGAACCACCGGACAAGGGTTGTGAATCCCGCGACCACTGGGGTGTGACCACGGCGCCACCGATCGGCCATGCGCACCCCGGTACATTGACCTCGCTGCTCGTCAGCCACGACAAACCGGCAAACCCGCTGCGAGGCGGGGACGCAAAGCC
>JAQBPH010000587.1:0-4603 GCA_028287625.1 Chloroflexota bacterium
CTTCTCCTCACGGCGCTGGCGCGCCGGATGGTGGGGGGCCTCCCCAGGCCATCAGCTCCCTCGTCGCCGGCAGCCCTCCGCCCGCAGCGTAGGTGGCGACCCGTCAACGACTGATCAACGTCGCTCCAGAGCCCCGGGCGGCCGTGCATTGATGTGTCGTCGGCGCCGAGTGAATATGCTGTGCAGTTCGTGGATGCGGCACCCGGCGCCACCCCCGAGGCTCGCCTCGACGCGGCGGAGGCGCACGCCCTGCGTGAGGCGGGGCGCGCGTGGACGGACTTCCCCGCCGCCGACTCCGTCGACCCCGACCTGCGCGGCCACGAGCGCCGCGGCACCCTCCCCGGTGACCGCTACGTGCGCGGGGTGCGGCCCCGCCGGCAGGGGTTCCAGCCGGTGGCCCCGGGGATGCTCCAGGCAACCGCCGAGGCCAGCGCGCCCCCCACCGGCATCGCCCACCTCATGCACCGGCTGCGCCATGCCCTGATCGGGGCGCCGCTCGCATCCTCGCAGGCGGTGCACGAGCGCCTCACCCGGGTCAAGGCGCTCGCCGTGCTCTCCTCCGACGCGCTCTCCTCGGTGGCCTACGCGACCGAGCAGATCCTGGTCGTCCTGGTCACCGCGGGCGCCGTCGCCTACGGCGCCCTGCTGCCGATCATGGGCGCCACCCTCGCCCTGCTCGCGGTGGTCGTGCTCAGCTACCGGCAGACCATCAAGGCGTATCCACACGGCGGCGGCTCCTACATCGTCGCCAGCGACAACCTGGGTCACCTCGCCGGGCTGGTGGCGGGCTGCGCGCTGATGACGTCCTACACGCTCACCGTCGCGGTCTCGGTGGCCAGCGGCGTCGACGCCATCATCAGCGCGGCCCCCGAGATCGAGGGGCTGAGGGTGCAGCTCTGCGTCGCCTTCACCCTGGTCCTACTGCTCGGCAACCTGCGCGGGATCCGCGAGTCCGGGAACCTCTTCGCCGCGCCCACCTACCTCTTCGTCGCCGGGATGATGGTGATGGTGGTCACCATGGGGGTCCGTCTCGCCACCGGCTCGCTCCACGGCGCGCCGCCACAGGTCGCGCACGTCACCCAGAGCCTCACCATCTTCCTGGTGCTGCGCGCCTTCGCCTCGGGGGCGACCGCGCTCACCGGGGTGGAGGCGATCAGCGACGGCGTGCCCGCCTTCAAGCCGCCCGAGTGGGTGAACGCGCGCACCACGCTGACCACCATGGGGGTGCTGCTCGGGATCATGTTCCTGGGCATCACGCTGGCCACCCACGCGCTCGGCGTGGTCCCCGAGGACCCCACCCGGCCCGGCTACGAGACGGTCATCTCCCAGCTCGCCCACTCCGCCTTCGGCTCCGGCCTCGGCTACCTCTACATCGCCGTCACCACCACCGGCATCCTGGTGCTCGCGGGCAACACCGCCTTCTCCGACTTCCCCCGGCTGCTCTTCTTCATGGCCCGCGACGACTACGCTCCCCACCAGTTCAAGCGCCTCGGCGACCGCCTCGCCTACAGCAACGGCATCGTCCTGCTGGCGGCGCTGGCGGTGCTGCTGCTGGTGGGCTTCCACGGCGACGTGTCGCGGCTGATCCCCCTGTACGCGGTGGGGGTGTTCACCGCCTTCACCATGTCCCAGGCGGGGATGGTGGCGCGCTGGCTGCGGCGGCGCGAGCCGGGGTGGCAGCGGGGGCTGCCGCTGAACATCCTCGGCACCGTCACCTGCGCCACCGTGCTGCTGGTGACGGGCGCGTCCAACCTCACCCGCGGGGCGTGGATCATCGTGGTCATCGTGCCGCTGCTGGTGCTCACCTGCCGCGCGGTGAACCGCCACTACCGCGAGGTGGGCTCGTACATCGCCACCGAGACGCCGATGGCGCCGGGCGACGTGCACATCGTCTGCGTGGTGCCCATCGCCGGCCTCAACTCGGTGGCGATGCAGAGCCTGGCGCTGGCCCGCGGCATCTCCGACACGGTCATCGCCGTGCACGTGAGCGACAACCTCCAGGAGATCGCCGACCTGCGCGCCCGCTGGCAGGCGTGGGGCAACCGGGTGCCGCTGGAGATCATCGACTCGCCGTACCGCTCGCTGGTGCGCCCGCTGCTCAGCTACGTCGCCGCCATCCAGCGGCAGCGTCACGACGCCACCGTGGTGGTGGTGCTCCCCGAGCTGGTGGCGACCCGCTGGTGGCACCAGGTGCTGCACAACCAGAGCGCGCTGCGCCTCAAGGCGGCGCTGCTCTTCCGCCCCGGGATCGTGACCGTCAACGTCCCCTACCACCTCCGTCCGCTCGAGCCGGTGCGCCACCGCACCCACCACGAGGACGAGGCGCTCTAGGGTGCCGGGCTCGGGGCGGCGCCGCGCGGCCCGGGCGGTCCTCGCCGCCGCCGCCGCGGTGGGCGGACCGGTGGCGCTGACCGGCCCGCTGCTCTCGATCGGCTCCGACAGCCCCCGCGAGTACGTCTTCGTCTACCTGGGCTACGTCGCGACCATGGGCGTGCTCGGCGGCCTCTGGCCGGCCCTGCTGGCGGCGGCCGCCAGCTTCCTGCTCGCCGACTACTACTTCGTCCCGCCGGTCCGCACCCTGACCCTCCTCGACGAGTTCGACCTCGTCGACCTCGCCATGCTGGCCGGGACCGCCCTCCTGGTCGGCGGCCTGGTCTCGCGCCGCCGCCGGGCCCAGCGGCACGCGGTGGCGCTGGCGGGCGAGCTCAGCCTCGCCAACGCCGAGCTGGTGCGCCGCAACCGCGAGCAGGAGGAGGCCGCGCGGGTGGCCCTGGAGCTGGAGCGCACCCAGCGCCAGGTGCGCGTCCTCGAGGAGACCGACCGCGCCCGCCAGGAGCTGCTCGCCACCGTCTCCCACGAGCTGCGCACCCCGCTGGCCAGCATCCTCACCGGCAGCACCGCGCTGCTGGGACGCGCCGACCTGACGCCGGCGCGCGACGAGCTCGCCTCCATCGCCGCCGAGGCGCGGCGGCTGGGCCGGCTGGTCGGCGACATGCTCGACATGGCGCGCATCGAGGGCGGCGCGCTGGACCTCCGCTGCGAGCCCGTCGACGCCGCCGAGGCGGTGCAGGCGGCGATCGACCGACTCCACCGGCACAGCCCCGGGCGGCCGGTGTCCTGGGACGCGGAGTCCGCGGCGGGGCTGCAGGTCCTCGCCGACTGGGACCGCCTCGCCCAGATCCTCGACAACCTCCTGGGCAACGCCGACCGGCTGGCGCCCCCGGAGACCACGCTGGCCGTGGACGCCCGCGCGGGCGAGGGTGGGGTGGTGATCGGCGTCGCCGATCGTGGACCGGGGGTGTCCGCGGAGATGCGCGAGCGCATCTTCGACCGCTTCGTCCGCGGTGAGGGCGGCGCGCCCGGCACCGGGCTGGGGCTGCCCATCGTGCGCGCCCTGGTCGAGGCGCACGGCGGGAGGGTCTGGCTCGAGGAGAGGCAGGGCGGCGGCGCCCGCTTCGCCTTCAGCCTCCCGATGCCGGGGTAGCCCGCGACGGCGGTGCCGGGGGCCCGAAGCGGTAGCCCTCGCGGTCGACGGTGACGATCAGCCGCGGGTCGGCGGGGTCGGCCTCGAGCTTGAGGCGCAGCCGCTGCACGAAGGTGCGCAGGTAGTTGCGCTCGCCGGCGTACTCCGGCCCCCAGACCCGGCGCAGCAGGCTGCGGTGGTCGACCACCCGGCCGGCGTGCCGCGCCAGCTCGACGAGCAGCGCGCGCTCGGTGGGGGAGAGCCGCACCTCCTCGCCGCCGCGGAGGACGGTGCGCGTGCCCAGGTCGACGCTGACGTCCTCGGCCTCGACCAGCCGCGACGGCTCCGCGGGCGGGCGGGCGCGGCGCAGCACCGCCCGCAGCCGGGCGAGCAGCTCGTCGGAGCCGAAGGGCTTGGCGAGGTAGTCGTCCGCGCCCATGTCGAGGGCGCGCACCTTGTCGCGCTCCTCGCCCCGGGCGCTGATGACGATCACCGGGGGGACGCGCCGCCCCTCCAGCTCGGCGAGGATGTGCCAGCCGTCGACCAGGGGAAGCCCGATGTCGAGCAGCACCGCGTCGAAGGCGTGCGCGCGCAGCTCGCGGCCGGCGGCGAGGCCGTCGCCGACGGCGACCACGCGGTAGCCGGCTCCCTCGGCGGCGGAGACGAGCATGGTGCGCAGCGCCCGGTCGTCCTCGACGACCAGGATGCGCAGCGACCCGGCGGGCATGGTCTCCATCCGCGCATTGTCGGACGCCACCCCGTGGACCATCGCCACGAACGCCACACGGCGCACGTTTTCACCTCCCTCCTCCGTCATACCAGAGGTCGCGGCTCACGATGCCGCTGGGAAGGGAGGGGTCGCCGGATGCGCGGAGCACGGGCACTGAGCGTTGCCATCGCGGCGCTGACGCTGGCGGTGGCGGTCTGCGGCTGTGGGGCGCCGATGGCGGCCGTCAGCGCCTCGCCCCGCACCACCGTGGCCGCCGCCGCTCCGCTCGACGTGTTCGAGGCAGCGTGCCCGGTCGCCAACCCGGGGCAGGCTCGCTGCCTCGCGCTGGTCAGCTCCCAGGCCCAGCCGCTGGCGAGGAAGAAGCCGAGGACCAGCCCGACGCCGAAGCCGAGCAGGACACCGAAGCCGAG
>JAQBPH010000663.1:0-9041 GCA_028287625.1 Chloroflexota bacterium
CCGCGGGAGCGCCGCCGCCCCAGGACCAGGCGGGCCGCTCGGGCGCCCCCGCCACCACCTCGGCGGCGGGCGGCGGCTCGGGTGGGGCGGGGGCGGGGGCGGGGGCCGGCTCGGACGGAGACGCGGCCGCAGGGCGCGGTGCGGCGGTCGAGCCGTCGCCCCACGCCCACGAGGGGCGCGCCGACATCTGCAGCACCCGCGCCGGCGGATGCTCCTGGTGCCTCTCGACGACCATGGTCGACCCCCTCCCGCAGCCCGGTGGCATCTGCGCTGGTGGGAGCGTGGGACCGGCGGGCGACCGTCGTCAAGACCCGTGGCTCACGAACCCTCGTGACGCATCGCCCAGGCCAGGTGCGCGCTGTTCCAGGCCGCCGCAGGCGGCCCCTCGAGACCGAGCACGATGAGTCCGCCGCGCCCGCCGACCCGGCGGGCGAGGTGGCCGATGCTCTCCTCGGCGACCTCCGCGGCCGCCCTCGCAGCGAGCCTCTCCACGGCGCGGTGGCAGAGCACGGTGCGGATGAAGCCCTCCCCCGCGCCGGTGCCGCAGGCGGCTCCGGCCTCGTCGTCGGCGTAGAAGCCGGCTCCCGGCAGCGGCGAGTCGCCCACGCGCCCGGGACGCTTGCCCGCGACCCCGCCGGTGGAGACGGCGACGGCGAGATGCCCGCCAGCGTCCCGGGCCACCGCCCCGACGGTGTCCCCCGGCGGGGTGGCGCCGCGGCGGGCGGCGACGACGAACACCGCGGGGTCGCAGCGCTCGATCCCGCGCTCGGCGGCGAAGCGGGCGGCACCCTCGCCGGCGAGCAGCACGTGACGGCCGTCCTCCATCACCGCGTGGGCGAGCTCGACGGGGTGGCGGACGTCACGCACCGCCGCCACCGCGCCGGCGCGGAGGCCGTCGCCCAGCATCACCCCGGCGTCGAGCTCGGCCTCGCCGTCGGCGTTGAGGCAGGCGCCCAGACCGGCGTTGAGCGGCGGGGCGTCCTCCATCAGCCGGACGGCGGCGATCACCGCCGCCAGCGCTCCCCCGGCGATCGCCGCCCAGCCCGCCTCGAGAGCGGCCTCGACCGCCGCCTGGCTGGACACACGCTGGGCCGCGGGACGGTCGCCGGCGCCGCCGTGGACGATGAGCGCCGCCCTCCCCACCCCTCAGCGGCGGCGGGACTCGCCGGTGCGGGCGGGGGTGGCCGCGTCGCGCAGCACGCAGGCGAAGAGGCCGGTGATCGAGTCCGGGTCGGGGAAGCCGGCGAGGTCGGCGACCATCACCAGGTGGCCCCCGCCGGCGGCCTCGCGGCGGCGCCGGAAGAGGGCCAGCGCCTCGTCGTCCGCGGGCTTCTCGGTGAGCCCGAACACCGCCCCGTCGCAGATCAGGGTGAGGATCTCCTTCTGCTCACGACGGGCCAGGCCGACGCCCACCGGCCTGGCCTCGGCCAGCCGCCGGGCGATCGGTCCCGCCGACGCCGCGGCGACGCCGAGGATCACCGCGGGCAGCCCGGCCTCGCCGCCCATGCTCTCCGGAGAGGCGCCGTGCCACGCCGCCGTGGTGCTGAGGGCGTCGACCGCGCTCGCCGGCACCGAGCCGAAACCGATCACGGCGCCGTCGGGGAGCAGGTCGGCGACCATCTCGCCGGAGACGACGCGGAGCTCGGAGGGCGCCGGCCCGGCCGTCGCCGCCGCGCTCACCGTGTAGCGGCCGCGCCGGCCGTCGGGGAGGGTGGTCTCACCCCGGGTGGGCTCCGCCGCCGCGGCGCCGCCCTCGAGGTGGGTGCGGACCGCGGCGAGCGCCAGCGCCAGCACCCGGCTGCGCCCACGGTCGATCTCGCCCGGCTCGTCACCGTCGAAGACGAGCATGCTGGGGAGCAGCGTCTCCTTCTCGGGCCAGCCGTGCCGGCGGGCGCGGTCGGCGTCCGGGGGGATGGCCTCGGCGTCGAGCAGGAGCGCGCAGCTCCCCGGCGGCGGTCCCTCGGCGCCGCCGAGCCGCGCCGGGCCGGCCGCCTGGGGGGTGAGCAGCAGGCCGGGACGGGTGTCGCCGCTGCCGAGCACCGTGGCCAGCCAGGCCGCCCTCTCGGAGCCGACCCTCAGCTCCAGGGCGAGCGGCGCGTCCTCGGCCAGCCGCTCCCAGGGACGGGCGCCGGCGAAGGAGAGCGCCTCGGTGTAGAGCAGGTGGCGGTCCTCGGCGGCAGGCGGCAGGGCGACCGGGGCGCGGCCGCCGAGGTGCGCGACGTGGGCGTCGAAGACGTCCTCGGCCTCGTCGTCGAGCGGCTGCTCCACCACCTCGACCTGGCCCGTGAGCTCGAAGAGACCCAGCTGGCGGCGGACGCGGTCGGCGAGCGCGGGCGCGCAGAGCAGCCGGGCGGGCAGCTCCTGGACGGGCATGTCGGGGCGCCCCGAGGCGAGCTGGAGCGTCTGCACCAGGGACCGGTCCTCGTCCTCGGCGAGGCGCGCGCCGAGGACCTCGCCGGTGCGGGCGTCGCGAGCCATGGTGGCCACCACCCGGCGGTCGGATTCGGGAACGGTGATCGTCCCCGTGAGGTCACGTTGGAGGATCACCCATCCCGTGCCGAGCCCGCTGCCACCCATGCGTCCACCTCCGTTCCACCGCCTGTGCGCCGTGATCGTACTTGCCCGCGACCGTCGAGGCGCCGGCGCACCGGCGCAGCCCCCGCCCGGTGAGCCCGGTGACGGCAGTCGCAGCTGGACGGAGGCGGGCCCGGGGTCAGACCCGCTCGGCGATCACCGCGAGGTTCTGGGAGAGCCACGGCAGCGGACGTCCGAGGTCGACCACCCGCCGCAGCGCCACCGGGTGGTTGGGGAGGAAGCGGCAGAAGACCGAGTGGACGGCGTCGCGCAGCCCCCGCTTCGGCACCCAGATGGGCAGGGGCAGCACCAGCCCCTCCAGGTGGCGGATGCGCGCGCCCGCGGCCTCGATCTCCGCGCGCAGCTCGGCGACGGTGTACTCGTGGAGGTGCTCGGGATTCTGCACCTGCTCGCGGCCGGTGACCCGGGCCCAGAGGTGGCGGCGGTTGGGGGTGGTGAGCACCAGCCGGCCGCCGGGGCGGAGCAGCGACACCCAGGCGCGCAGCGCCTCGGAGCGCTCGACCAGGTGCTCGATGATCTCCCCGGCGTAGACCGCGTCGAAGCCGCCGGGGGCGAAGGGCACGTGCTGCGCCGAGCCCCGCACCGCCACCCGGGCCCGGCCGCTGCGCAGCACCTCGCGGAGCGCGGCGTCGTCCCAGTCGCAGGCGTAGAGGTCGAAGCTCCAGGGACCGGCCATGCCCACCAGCGAGTAGCCGGAGCCGAGGTCGAGCACCCGGCCGCTCACCCCCCGGAGCAGCCGGCGAGCCTGCTCGATGCGGGCAGCGTGGAAGGCGGTGTTGAACGGCTGGGGGGTGGCGTAGCTGACCTCCTGGTGGTGCTCCCGGCCGTAGTGGCGCCGGAGCACCTCGCCGTCGGTGGAGACCACCTCGCGGGCGCGGCCGTTGACGGTGAAGGTGAGCCGCGGCCAGGGGATGAAGCCCTCGGCGACGTCCTCCTCGTCGGCGCGGCGGCCGTCGACCCGGCAGAGCTCGGCGGAGAGCAGGTCGATCTGCAGGCTGCGACCGCCGGCGGTGAAGCGCCAGCGTCCCGCCACCGCGCCCCCGGCGGGGTCGTGGAGCAGCACCTCGACCGGCCCGGGCGCGAGCGGCAGCTCGAACTCCGGGACGCGCTCGGTGACCGCCATGGGCGGGATCCTACCCGCCGCCGGGGCGCCTCCGAGGCCCGGGATCGAGGCCATCCCGCTGCGCCCTGCGGAGGCTCCATCCCACCCCTCCCTTCCTGGCGGGCCGGAGCCGCACCGAACCGGGGGCAGCGTCCTCGGAAGAAGAACGGATGGCGGGCCCGAAGCGTGCGCGGCCCGCTTCGAGGACCCCCATCTCTTTCGCATCTCTTGCCCACCTCTTGCCCACCTCTTACTGTCGTCTTACATGCAGAGGGCCATCCTCGGAGGGAACGTGCAGCGGCGCGAAGGCGGGAAGGGCGCCCCACGGTCGTCGAGCCGATGCGTGCTGGGCAGAGGCGGCGGCGGCTTGGGCATGGGCTCGGGGTCGGAACTCTCCGCCGAGGTGGCACTGCGCACTCGTGCTCAGGGAGGGTTTGTGGGAGCAGCGATCGAGACCAATGGCACCGTGGCCCGATGGCCACGGCACGAAGCGAGAGAGATAGAGAGATAGGGAAACGGATGAAGATGCACAAGATGTCGGGTCTGCGCCGGGCCCTGGCCGTGGGCGCGCTCATGGCCGGCGGCGTGGTGGGAAGCCTCGGATTCTCCGGCGTCACCGCGAGCGCGGCGACCGCCTCGCCGTCCACGACGGCGACCACCATGACCACCAATGACCGGTGCTCGTGGGGCGACTGCCGCGGCGGCAACAGCAACGACTGGTGCCGCTCGCACGACTGCCGCGACAACCGCAACGGTGACTGGTGCCGCTGGAACGACTGCCGCGGCGACAACAGCAACGACTGGTGCCGCTGGCACGACTGCCGGCGACGCTAGGAAACCACCATCCCGAGGGGGAGAGCCGCGCCCCGCGCGGCTCTCCCCTCAGTCCGGCTCAGTGCTTCTCGGAATCGTGCCCGTGCGACGAGGAGAAGGAGAGGTGCCGGAAGTCGCGGAACCCGAGGAGATTGCAGTTGCCGCGGTGGCTGCGGTCGTCGCCGCCGCCGCAGCCCAAGCCGAGGCCGCATCCGCCGAAGAGGCCGCAGCCGGACTGGTGGCCGCATCCGCCGAAGAAGCCGCAGCCGGACTGGTGACCGCCGCCGCAGCCGCAGCGGCCGAAGCCGAAGCCCGAACCGAAGCCCGAGCCGAGGCCGTCGATGCCGCAGCCGGAGAGGCTGAAGAGCCCGCAGCCCCCCAGCCCGAAGCCGCCCAGGCCGCAGCCGAGGCCGATGAGGCAGTCGTTGATCACCGGGCTGCCGAGACCGCAGCCGAGCACCCCGCCCGCGGCCGTGCCGGTGCAGCTGCCGAGGCCGTTGACCCCGGGGGTGCAGGCCGCGGTGGCGACGCAGTTGAGCAGGCTGCAACCCGCGTCGGACGCCTGGCAGGTGGGCAGGCCGCAGTTGTTGTTCGAGGTGGTGCATCCCGGCACGGGCACGTCCATCGGCACCGCCCTCGCCGCCGGGGCGTTCACCACGCCGCCGGCCGGCGGCAGAGCGCCCGCCCGTGCCGCGGTGGCGGCGTGTGCCGCCGTGACCGTGGTGGGCAGCGCCGCCGCGGCCTGTCCGGCGCCGGCCGGGAAGGCGTAGGCGACACCGTCGAGATCGGTGGCGTCACCGGGAGCGACGTCCACCGCCACCACCCCGGACGGCGTTCCCGTGTTGGCCAGCGCCGAGGTGGCCAGCCCGGTGGTGCCGGCAGCCGCCGCCCCCACCACGAGCACCCCCGCGAGCGCCGCCAGTCGCGTTCTGACGGTCATCAGTGGTCATCCTCCTCTGCCCGCTGTCCGTGGCCGCACCACTGTTCTGAGGCAGGATGATCCGCTCACCATCAGCCACCTCGCACAGGCGCCGCGGCGGTTCCCTTCACGCGGCGAGGAGCGTAGCAGATGCGTCAACGGCCCCCCGGAACGGGGTTCACGGAAGCAGTCCGGTGAGCCGTCCCGCGGCGGGCGGCGGACGCTGGGTGAGCGTCGACCCGGAGCGGCTCGAGGGCTGGCTGGAGGGCTTCGACGGCCGCCACGGTGCGCTCACCTGCACCGCCGGGCCGGTCACGGTGGAGGTGCGCGCCGCCGACGGCGCGTTCGCCGGCTGCGAGGTGCCCTTCCCCCCGCTGGCGGTCGACCCCGGGGCGCGCTACGGCGGGCTGCTGGACCACGCTCTCACCGATCGCACCGTCGGGGTGCTGCTGGTGCGCCTCGGCGGCTTCGCCGCGGGAGTGGCCGAGGGCACCCGCCTGGTCGCCTCACGGGTGGGCTCGCGCCCGGTGCACGGCCGCGCCGCCGCCGGCGGCTGGTCACAGCACCGCTTCGCCCGCCGCCGCGAGGGGCAGGCGCGCACCGCCCTCGAGGCGGCGGCGGAGGCGGCCGCGGCGGTGCTCCTCCCCGCCCTCGGGGGGCTGGACGCGGTGGTCGCCGGCGGCGACCGCCGGGCGGTCGAGGCGGTCCTCGCCGACCCCCGGCTCGCCACCCTGCGGCCGCTGCTGGCGGCGCGGCTGCTCGACGTGCCCGATCCCCGCCGCCGGGTGCTCGAGGACGCGCCCCGCCGTGTCCGCGCGGTGTCGATCCGGGTGGTCGAGCCGGGGGACGGGCCCTCCCCGCGGTGACCGTGGCCCGGCGCCTCGGGCCTGCGCGGGCTGACGTACTCGACGCGATGCTGTCACGGGGGGTGTCACATCGGTGACGGGGCCGCCACTGTCGCGTATCAGCCTGTCAACCGGTCGGAGGGGTGAGCGGGGCACTGCCACACTCCCAGCAGCGGCCGCCTGTGGACCGCCCGTTCAGGAGGCCACCCCATGGCAGACATGCGCGACGAGACCAGCCCCCCGACCCCCCGCCGCCCGCGCGCTCGCCGGCAGCAGCCCGCCGCCGCCGTGAACCCGTCCCCCGTCACCGACACGCCCGACGAGCGCGCCGCCGCCGCGCCCCGCCAGGTGGTCTCCCTCTACGCCGCGCTCGAGTCGGCGTCCGCCGAGGCCCAGTCGATGGGGCACCCGCTGACCCTGCGCCGCAGCGGCGAGGGCAAGTTCGTCGCCACCTGCAGCCGCTGCGGGATGGACCTCCCCGTCCTCGACACCCCTCGGGGCTGGACCTACCCCTCGCTCCGCCCCTGCCCGAACCCGGTCCGCACCGAGAGCTGAGCCGCGCCCGGCGCCCTCAGTGCTGGTGCGGCCACAGGTCGTCGACCGGCCAGCGGCAGCGATCCACGTCCTTCCCGGTGACCATCGACTCCATCTCGTCCATCAGGTCGTCGAAGAACGGCCTCCAGCTGTCGGGATCGTCGAGCCGCCACTGCACCGCGTAGAACATCCAGACGTCGCCGATGGTCGTTGGCGTCTCGGTGGGAGCGCCGTCGAGGTCGACGCGCGCCCAGGCGTACTCTCCGCCACGGCGCTCCACGTAGATCAGCTCGCCGTGCTCGGGACGAGTGGCCACCATGTCGTCGTAGAGCTCGTCGCGGGTCACCGTCCCGCCTTCCAGGGCAGCGAGCCGCGCCCGAGCATCCCCCGCGAGCCCAGCCGCCAGGTGGCGGCCTCGTCGCCGCGTGGGCGGTAGGCGGCCTCGAGCAGCGCGGTGGCGTCCTCGCCTCGGTACATCGCCGCGCAGGGCTCGCGGAAGTCGCACCCGCCGCAGCTCTCCGGCGACGGGTTGGGGTAGACCCGCAGCTGCGGGTCGGTCATCCCCTCCACCTCCAGGATCACCTGCCGCCCCGCGGTGGCCAGCTCCTCGCGGGTGCGCAGGATGCGGGTGCGGCGGAAGTATGGCGTCTCCTCCTGGACCAGCCGCGGGCCCGACGCCTCCGGGGAACGCAGCGGCACCCGGGGCTGGGAGCGGCGGCCGATGGCGGCGAGGGGGTCCCAGGAGGGCATGCTCCTCGCGGGGAGACCGGCGACGTCGGTGGTCACGCCCTCCGCGGGCACCGCGCGGCGGAGCTCGTGGTAGATCACCCCGCCGATCGTCCAGCCGAGGTAGTCGAGCTCCCACGCCCAGCTGTGGAAGAGCCCGCGCTCGTCGAGCTCGAGCTCGTGGAGGTCGGCCCAGCCACCGTCGACGAAGCGGTGGTAGAGGAGCCAGGGGACGTCGTCGTCGTCCTTGACCAGCACCTCGATGCGGTCGCGCACCCGCACCTCGCGGCCGCCGCCGGTCTGGACCTCCTGGCCGGGCCGGGCGGGGTCGGGGATGCCGCGTCCGAACTCGACGCCCACCCACGCGGGGGTGAACCGGTCGACGGTGGGCGCCCAGGTGAAGTAGTTGCGCAGCATCGCCTCGCCGAGCTCGTGGTCACGGCGCCAGGCCAGCTCCTCGGCGTCGGTGAGGCCGTGGTCGCGCCGTCGGGCGTCGTGCTGCTCGCCCATGGAGCGGGCGAAGGCCTCGAGCACCGAGGGGTAGACGATGGCACGGTTCCAGGTCCACATCCCGGGGAAGTAGTAGATGGCGAGGGCGTCCCGCAGCGCCCGGTCGAGGTCGTGGGTGCGCGCCGGACGCCGCGGCACCAGGTTGCCCCGGCTGGTCGCGCCCAGGTCCCAGGCGCGGCGGCAGCGCTTGAAGAGGCGCCGGTCCTGCTCGCGCAGCAGGTACGGCGGCGGTGCGACCGTGTCCACCATGACCTCGCCCCCCGGACACCTCGGGTCGATGCCCTGACAGGCTACCCGCGAGGGGCACCGGCCGGGAACGGGGTGAGCCGAGACGCCTACCAGACCCGGGTGCGAGCCACGTGGATGCGCACCGCCACGGAGTAGTCGGCGGCGAAGCTCGCCGGCGTCCAGCCGTTGCGCGCGATCACGCCCGAGTACTTGGCCACGTACTCGGGGACGGCGTCGGCCGGGGGCAGGGAGGGGTCGAGCGTGGCGGTGCCCTCGAGGATGACGATGTCGCCGCCCTGGCCGTTGCCATCGAGGTGCAGCGCCACCCTCGGGTTCTGCGCCAGGTTGCGCAGCTTGGCGGTATCGGGCCTGCTGTAGACGACGATGCCCGGGTCCTGCCAGAGGAACCACACCGGCGACGGCTGCGGCTGCCCGTCGGCACGCACCGTGACCAGCCAGGCGATGATCTCGTCGTGCAGGCGCTCGGCGGCGCGCCGGCCCGCGGCGGTGGTGGTGTCGAGCATGCGGCTTCTCCTCGGGACTGGCTGGGGTGATGATGCTGGAGGTGGACCATGGACGTGCGACGCGCTCGCGGCGCCGAGCCCGGCGGCGTCCTGGACGGGGTGCGGCGCGCGGCAGTGGAGATGCGCGGCAGTTCTGCCGCCGGTTGAGATTCGCGGGGGGCCGCTCTGCCGCCGGTTGAGATTCGCGTCCGGCCGCTCTGCCGCCGGTTGAGATTCGCGGGGGGCCGCTCTGCCGCCGGTTGAGA
>JAQBPH010000005.1:0-3239 GCA_028287625.1 Chloroflexota bacterium
AGGTGAAGCGCTCGTCGAAGCGGTCGTCGTGGAGACCGCCCTCCTTGTAGCGCCAGTGGGCGGCGACGCCGTACTCGGCGGTCTGGTGCATCTCGTGGGTGCGGATCTGCACCTCCATGGCCTCGCCGGTATGTGAGACCAGGGTGGTGTGCAGGGACTGATAGCCATTGCCCTTGGGCATGGCGATGTAGTCCTTGAACCGCCCGGGGATCGGTTTCCACAGTGAGTGCACCACGCCGAGCACGCCGTAGCAGTCCTTCACCGAGTCGACCAGCACGCGGATGGCGATGAGGTCGAAGATCTCCTCGAAGCCCTTGCCGGTCTTCTTCATCTTCTCGAAGATGCTGTAGACGTGCTTGGGCCGGCCGGAGATGTCGGCGCTGACACCGATGTCCTCCACCTCGCGCTCGAGGATCTCGGCGATGTTGCGCACGAACGCCTCGCGCTCCTGCCGCTGCCGCGCGAGCTTCAGCTCGATGGCCTGGAAGTTCTCGGGGTCGACCTGGGCGAACCCGAGGTCCTCCAGCTCCCACTTCATCTGCCAGATGCCCAGGCGGTGGGCCAGCGGCGCGTAGATGTCGAGGGTCTCGCGGGCGATGCGCTGCCGCCGCTCGGGCGGAAGGGCGTCGACCGTGCGCATGTTGTGCAGGCGGTCGCCGAGCTTGATGAGGACCACGCGGATGTCCTCGGCCATCGCGACCAGCATCTTGCGGATGTTCTCCGCCTGCACCTGCTCGCGGCTGCGCATGTGGATCTTGCCGAGCTTGGTGACGCCGTTGACCAGGCGGGCGACGTGGTCGCCGAACTCCGCCCGGAGCCACTCGAGGGTCACGTCGGTGTCCTCGACGGTGTCGTGGAGAAGCGCCGCGGCCAGGGTGTCGGCGTCGAGCCGCAGGTCGGCGAGGATGCCCGCCACCGACAGGGGGTGCTCGATGTAGGGCTCGCCGCTGAGCCGGAACTGCCCCTTGTGGGCCCGCTCCGCCACCTCGTGTGCGTGGACCAGCACCTCGCGGTCGGCATCCGAGAGGTATGAGGTCTTGGGCAGCAGTTCGGTGAGTGGCATCGCCCGGTTGAGTGTACCCTCCCCCACACGCGGGGCCACCTGGACCACGGCCTGACCCGCCAACTGTCACCTCCCGACCGTGGTCCGCCCTCCCCTCGCGTGAGCAGATGGAACGGAGCGCAGGGCCGGGCGGTTTCGGGCCGGTCAGTACGCCCGGGCGATGACCGCGATGTGCTCCGCGGGGGTCGAGCAGACCAGGCAGGGCCGCCCCTCGCCGTCGCGGTCCGAGCGGAGGCAGCGCACCGTGACCGCGTGCACCGCCGCCTTCACCGCGGCCTCGCACTCGGGCCGGTCGCAGAAGGGGGCGTTGGCGAAGACCGGTCCCTCCGCGAAGGCATCGCGCAGCCCGTCGAGGCTGGACACCTCGCGGCTGCGCTCCTCGAGCAGCCGCTGCGCCCGCTCCCGGAGCAGCTGCTGGGCCTCGTCGAGGAGGCCGGGCAGCCTCTCCCCCACCTCGGCGAGCGGCAGCCGCTGCTCGACGCCGTCGAGCCGGCGCATCACGCTCACCGAGCCGTCGGCGAGGTCGCGGCTGCCCACCACGATCCGCAGCGGCACCCCGCGCAGCTCCCAGTGGGCGTACTTCTCGCCGGGGCGAATGCCCTCGCGGCGGTCGACCCTCAGCCGCACCCGGCCGGCGGTCTCCTGCTCGAGCCGGGCGCAGGCGGCGCGCACCGCCTCGGCACCCTCCGGGTCGTTGCTGCGCTCGATCGGCACCACCACCACCTGCACCGGGGCCACCCGCGGGGGCAGCACCAGGCCGCGGTCGTCGCCGTGGGCCATGATCACCCCGCCGATGATCCGCGTCGACAGCCCCCACGAGGTCTGGAAGGGGTGCTGCACGGTGTTGTCGCGACCCGTGTAGGTGATGTTGTAGGCCCGGGTGAAGTTCTGCCCGAGGTGGTGCGAGGTGCCCGCCTGCAGCGCCAGGCCGTCGGACATGATCGCCTCGATGGACATGGTGTAGTCGGCGCCGGCGAACTTCTCCGACTGGGTCTTGCGGCCGGGGATGACGGCGAGCGCCAGCCAGTCCTCGGCGAGCGTTCGGTAGCAGCCGAGCATCCGCTCCACCTCCTCCGCGGCCTCGTCGGAGGTCTCGTGGAAGGTGTGCCCCTCCTGCCACCAGAACTCGGTGGTGCGCAGGAAGAGACGGGTGCGCTTCTCCCACCGGACCACGTTGGCCCACTGGTTGACCAGCACCGGCAGGTCGCGCCAGGAGTGGATCCAGTCGGCGTAGAGGGTGCAGATGATGGTCTCGCTGGTGGGCCGCACCGCGAGCCGCTCCTCCAGCTTCTTCTGGCCGCCGTGGGTGACCCAGGCCACCTCCGGGGCGAAGCCCTCGACGTGCTCCGCCTCCTTGGTCAGCAGCGACTCGGGGATGAACAGCGGGAACTGCATGTTCTCGTGCCCGGTCGCCTTGATCATCGCGTCGAGCGCGTCGCGAATGTTCTCCCACAGCCCCCAGCCGTAGGGCCGCACCACCATGCACCCGCCCACCGGCGTGTAGTCGGCGAGCTCGGCGCGCCGGACGACGTCGACGTACCAGCGGTCGAAGTCCTCGCTCTTGGGGGTGATCGCCTTGGGGTCGCGGGTGATGGCGGGCATCGGCCGGGAGTATAGGGGGAGGGGTGGAGTTGGCCGGGGGCGGGGCGGCTCCGGGCGGGTGGTGTGGGTGTCACGGCTGCCCTGCGCCGGTTGGGGATGCTCGGCCGATCTGCGGCAGGTGGAGATGCCCGGCAGTTCTGCCGCCGGTGGGAGATACTCGGCCGATCTGCCATAGGGTTGAGGGGCGCGGCGTTCTGCCGCCGGTCGAGATTCGCGGGGGGCCGCTCTGCCGCCGGTCGAGAATCGTTCTGCCGCCGGTTTTGACTCGGGGGGGACTGCGTCCCCCCCGTCTGGTCGCAAGACATCGTGCGCTGGCGCGCCCGATGCCGGCTCCCGCCCCCCCACGCCGGCACTCGCCGGCGGCGCTCTCTTCGCGATCGCTAATAGGGGCGGCCACCCGCCGAGGTACCACGCGAGCAACGCGAGCGTTGCTCTTGGAAAACCCCACGATCCACGGAGAGGGCGGCGCAGCGAGGCACCGCCGCGAAGGCCGTGATGCCCATGCGGGGTTCAAGCGCCCCACCCGCTAAGCCGCTCGGCGGCTCCATTGTGAGCAACGCGTACGCGTTGCGCG
>JAQBPH010000007.1:0-7008 GCA_028287625.1 Chloroflexota bacterium
CGCCTTAAATCGGACTGTCTACGAATACGATTCATGCTTGATATTCGCGATTCTAGGGTTGGCAGCTGAGTGCGACCCTCTCAGCGGGCTTGCCCGAGCAGCTCCGATGGGTCCAGGGGCGCGGCCTGCATCGCCGCCAGGTAGGCAGCGAGCGGCACGGCGTGATCCACCGCCAGGTCGCGGAGAGAGCGATATCGGTCGAGTTCGCTCGGTTCCGAGAGCAGATCCATCCCCAGCCAGCGGCCGTCGCCGTCGTAGCGCATCACCGCGGCGACGGAGTCCTCGATCAGCCAGAAGTCCGGCGGCTGCCGCCCGAAGGGCGTGTCGGCCCATGTCCAGCTCCGGGTCGCTGGGCGGGCAGGGATCACCTCGAAGGAACGCCGCGAGGCCGGGCTCCTCGCCCGGTGACAGGTACCGGTCGAGCGCCTCCAGTCGCCACGCGCTGCGGCAGAACGTGCTGAGCAGATGGCCGAGCTCGTCCTCGTCGCTCACGGAAGACGTTCGCTCATCCCGGCCAGACCTCGCGGAGCACGGTGCGGCGCCGCTCAGCGGCAGACCGTCTCCGTCGGTGCCACACGGTGCCGGAGGAAGTCCCAGACCCCGCGGTTGTGCGAGAAGCGGTCCCGGCACGCCCACTCCAGGTGGGGGAGGCCGGCGAGCGGCCACCAGGCCACCGTCGCCCCGCCGGTGCACCCGTCGAGGTGCTGCGCCGCGGTATACGGCGCGGCGGGCGGCTGGCAGGAGTAGCGCCGCCCCCACGCCTCGAAGGCGGGGAAGCCCACCCGCTGGGGGTTGATGAGCTGGTCGTCGAGGCCGTTGGAGAGCAGCACGGGGACGGTGCGGGACGGGAGGCACGGCCCGGGCAGCGCGGGGTCGCCACCGGCGTAGGAGTGGACCGCCGCGAGGGTCACGCCCTGGCCCTCGCCGACGCAGGCCATGCGCTGCGCCATGTACCCGCCGGCCGACCAGCCGTCGACGTAGACGGCGGCGTCGTCGACGCACCCGGAGCCGCGCAGGCTGGCGATCACATCGAAGAGGAAGGACACGTCGTAGGACTCGATCCCCCAGACCCAGGCCGTGTTCAGGGCGTCGGGAAGGGCGACGATGAACGGGGCGCCCGCCTTCGCCTGGGCGTCGGCGAAGGCGGACCAGCCGGTGATGGCGTCCATGGTCGCCCCGCTCGCACCGAGGCCGTGGAGGCTGAGGAGGAGCGGCACCGGGCCATGGGCGCCCGCGCCCGCGGGCACGTGGAGCTGGTAGGTGCGTTCCATCGTCCCCAGCGGCCCCGGCGCCTGGATGGACACGCGATCCAGGCCACCGGTCGCCGCCAGGGTGCAGCGGCTCGCGAGGGCAGGGGTCGCCGCCGGGCCCGCCGGGGCAGGGGCCGACACCGGGTTCCCCGGAGCGGACGAGCCGGCGCAGGCGGCCACCAGGCCGGCGACCACGAGCGACGCGACGAGGGCACGGTGGCGCATCACGGATCGCCTCCTATATCCGCCGGATCAGGTCGCGCTCCATCCGGTCGCGGGTGGCGGCGATCAGGCCGTGCACCGGGCGGTTGCGGGTCACCTGCTCGACCTGGCGGAGCATCGAGTAGAGGTTCTTCACCGCCTTGATGACGTCGCCGACGTCGGCGCCCGCGGGCGGCTCGATCTCGGAGAGGGGGACGCCCTCGGCCCACTGGTAGGCGGCGGTGACGTAGTCGAGGGACAGTGGCCGCAGCGTCTCCATGTGGTGCTTCTGCTCGAGCAGGGCGAGGTGGTGGAGGGCGCTCCGCAGGGTGCGCCAGCCCTGCTCGACCCGCGGGGTGGGGAAGTGGCGGCGCACCGGGCCGTGGTCGCGACCGCGGTCCTCGGCGACGAGCATCACCAGGGTGGCCGCGAGCTCGGCGGGCTCGAGGTCGTCGAACCACGAGCCCTCGATCGCCTGGGCGACGACCAGCGCGCTCTCGCCGTAGAGCGTAGCCGCCAGCGCTCCCAGCGGGGTGGGCCGGTCGTTCTCGAGGAAGCCGGCCTCGGCGAGCACCCCGCGGAAGGCGTGGAACTCGATGCGGTAGCGCTCTCGGGCCTCGCGCAGCTCCTCCTCGCCGCCCTCGAGGGTCTCGCGCACCGAGCGGATCTCGAAGTGGTTGGCGCGGTGGTCGGCGAGGTACGGGCAGTTGACGCAGGGGCTGCCCCGGTGCCGCGACTGCAGCTCCTTGAGCTGGCGGCGCATCTGCTCGGTGCGCTGTCCCGGGTCGGCGGTGCGGGTGCCGTAGCGGCCGCGGCGGCTGTCACGCCAGCCCTCGCGCTTGGCCCGGCGGAGCTTCGCGTGCAGCTCCTCCAGCTCGGTCTCCTCGCGGAGGAACTGCACCAGGGTGCGCTCGGTGCAGCGCACCCGCGGGTGCCGGTAGACGCGGGCGCTGAGGTCGGCGAGGCGCTCCTTGAGGTTGTGCTCGCGGTGCACCCAGTGCTCGGTGCGCTGCAGGTTCTGGAACTGCCCGAAGGACCGCTCCAGCAGCGACTCCGCCTCCTCGACGGTGCGGGTGCGCAGCAGGTTGAGGGTCATGGTGTAGGTGGGCGCGAACTTGGAGACCACCGACATCTCCTCGCCCATCGCGGCGTCGTAGATGTCGTGGACGTCGACGTCGCTCTCCTTGAGGATGACGCCGTGCCCCATGGTGTCGATGCCGCGCCGCCCGGCGCGGCCCATCAGCTGGGTGAGCTCCGAGCTGCGCAGCGCGTGGAAGCCGGTGCCGTCGAACTTGGTGAAGGACGACAGCACGCAGGCGCGCGCCGGCATGTTCAGGCCCAGCGACAGCGTCTCGGTGGCGAAGACCACCTTCACCAGCCCGGTGAGGAAGAGCTGCTCGACCGTCTCCTTGGCGTAGGGGAGCATGCCCGCGTGGTGCATGGCCACGCCCCGGGTGAGCAGCGGCTCGGAGGCGGCGTCGCGGAAGACGCGGCGCTCGTCGTCGTCCTCTATCGCGGTCAGGCGCTCCTGGTAGAGGGCGGCGATGCGCCGCTTCTCGTCCGCGGTGGTGAGGTCGATCCCGTGGATCTCGCAGCGCGCCAACGCCTCGCGGCAGCCGCGCCGGGAGAAGATGAAGTAGATGGCAGGAAGCATCCCCGCCACGCGCAGCGCCTCGACGATGTGGAGCAGGTCGTTGTCGGGCGCGCGCCGCACGTAGCGCATCCGCTCGGTGTGGATGGTCTCGTTCTGGGCCAGGTCGATGGTGCGGCGGTGGGCGTGGCCGCGCTCGTCGAAGAGGGTGTGCAGCTCGTTGTGGATCGCCAGCCACAGCTTCAGCTCGACGGGGCGCTCGGTGCGCACCACCGTGGCCACCGGCCCGCGCAGCCCGGTCATCCACGCCGCCACCTCGTCGACGTTGCTGATCGTCGCCGAGAGCCCGATGAAGCGGATGTGGCGGGGCGCCTGGACGATCACCTCCTCCCACACCGTGCCGCGCGGATAGTCGTCGATGTAGTGGACCTCGTCGAGCACCACGTCGCCGACCAGGTCGAGCCGGTGGGGCTCGTCGTAGATCACGTTGCGCAGGATCTCGGTGGTCATGACCACCACGGGCGCACCGTCGTTGACGGTGTGCTCACCGGTGACCAGCCCCACGTTGGCCTCGCCGTAGCGGCGGCGCAGGTCGTGGAACTTCTGGTTGGACAGCGCCTTGAGCGGGGTGGTGTAGATGACGTGCGAGGGCACCGCGGGGGGATGGCGCAGCGGTTCGGGAGCGGCCAGCGAGCGCCAGACCGCGTACTCCGCCACCACCGTCTTGCCGCTGCTGGTGGGGGCGCTGACCAGCACGCCGCGGTGCGTCTCCAGCTTGTGGAGCGCCTCGACCTGGAACTCGTCGAGGGTGAAGGGCAGGGTGGCGGCGAAGGCCTCGACCAGCCGGTTGTTGGCGGCCGTCTCGGCCGGGACGGTCATGCGTGGATGAGCTCGAACCGTGAGCGGGTGATCTGCGCCTCGCCCTCGTTCTCGAGGTGGCGGAGCACCTTCTGACACATCTCGTCGGCGTGCCGTGAATCGCCGCTGACGCAGGCGATGCCAATGGTGGCGAGCTGCCAGGTGTCCTGGTCACCCACCTCGGCGACGGCGATGTTGAAGGTCCGCCGCAGCCGGGCGACCAACGACTGCACCACCTGCCGCTTCTCCTTCAGCGAATGGCTCTCGGGGACGTGGACCGTGACGGTGAGGGAGCCGATGACCATGCTGTGGCCCAAGCTAGCAGACCGGTCGCTTTGGGCGCTGAGTGACCCGCCGGTGACGGCGGTGAGGAAATCCCGGGGCGGTCGTATGCTCTGCCGCATGACCATGCCCGCCCCCGTCTCACCTGCCCGCGCCGCCGAGCCCCCGGCTGTCACCAGCACCCTGGTCGAGCACTTCCGGCGGCAGCTGAGCGAGCGTCCCGACCGCCCCTCCCTGTACCTGCGCACCGGCGGCCGCTGGGCGCCGGTCAGCTGGCGCCAGTTCGGCGACGCGTCGCGGCGGCTGGGGGCCTGGCTGCTCGAGGAGGGGGTCGCCGAGCACGGGCACGTGGCCATCTGGTCGAGCAACCGCCCCGAGTGGCACATCGCCGACATGGCCGTGCTCTGCACCCGCTGCCGGCCGGTGCCCGTGTACCTCACCGTCAGCGCCGACCAGGCCGCCTACATCCTCGGCCACTCCGGCTGCGAGCTCGCCGTGGTGGAGAGCCCGGCGATCCTCGAGCGGCTGCTGTCGGTGCGCGACCGCCTCCCCGCACTGCGCCGGATCGTGGTGCTCGACGGTGCCGGGCCGGTCTCCGAGGACGGCCTGGTGATCTCCTGGGAGGAGGCGCTGCGCCGCGGCCGGGCGGTGCTCGACGCCCGCTCCTCGGAGCTCGAGCGGCGCGCCGTCTGCGTCGAGAGCGAGGACGTCGCCACCCTCATCTACACCAGCGGGACCACCGGGCCGCCCAAGGCGGTGATGCTCACCCACGCCAACGTCATCGCCGCGGTGCGGGCGGTGATGTCGCTGGAGCCCGCCTACGACGACGACCGCATCCTCTCCTACCTTCCCCTGGCCCACATCGCCGAGCGGCTCGCGAGCGAGTTCCGCTCGTACGTCGTCGGCAACCCCACCTGGTTCACCAGCATCGAGCGCCTCGGCGAGGACCTCCGCGAGGTCCGCCCCTCGGCGTTCTTCGGGGTGCCCCGGGTGTGGGAGAAGATCGCCGCCCGGGTCCGCGGCGAGCTGGAGCGCCAGCCACCCCGCCGCCGCCGGATGGGACGCTGGGCGATCGCCACCGGCGAGCGCGTGGCCGACCTGCGCCAGGCGGGCCGGCCCGTGCCCGCCCAGCTCGCCGCCCGGCACGCTCTCGCCGACCGGCTGGTGCTCTCGAAGGTGCGTGCCGCCCTCGGCTTCGACCGGGCGCGGGCGCTGGCCAGCGGAGCGGCACCGATCGCCCCCGAGGTGCTGCGCTTCTTCCTCGCCCTGGGCCTGGAGATCTGTGAGGCCTACGGCCTCAGCGAGACCACCGCGGTCACCACCTTCAACCGTCCCGGTCACGCCCGCTTCGGCACCGTCGGCGCGGCGCTTCCCGGCGTCGAGGTGCGCCTGGCCGAGGACGGTGAGATCCTGGTGCGCGGCGCCACCGTCTTCGCCGGCTACCACCGCGATCCCGCCGCCACCGCCGAGGTGATGCGCGACGGCTGGTTCTTCACCGGCGACGTCGGCGAGCTCGACGCCGAGGGCAACCTGCGGATCACCGACCGGAAGAAGGACCTGATCATCACCGCCGGCGGCAAGAACATCTCGCCCAGCAACATCGAGACGGCGCTGACGAACCACCCGCTGATCGCCAACGCCGTGGTCATCGGCGACCGCCGCCCCTATCTGAGCGCGCTGATCACCCTCGACCCCGCCGAGGTGGCCGCCTCCGCCCCCGGCGCCTCGGAGGAGAGCCTCCGCGACGCGGTGGCGGCTCACGTCGAGGCGGTGAACGCCCAGCTCGCCAGCGTAGAGCGGGTGCGCCGCTGGACCCTCCTCGAGCGCGACTTCACCATCGGCGACGAGCTCACCCCGACCATGAAGGTGCGCCGGAAGGTGGTCGCCGAGCGCTATGCGGCGGAGATCGAGGCGAACTATCACGCGACGGCTCCGTCTCAATCCGGCGACGCCTTCTCCGGAACGGGCCAGGCGCCCCGAGCGCGGGGGTAGCATCGTTGAGTGTCCCCCCGTCCCCCCCGGGTCCTCGTCATCGAGGACGACGCCGCGCTGCGCAAGGTGCTGGAGCTCCGTCTGGGCCTCGAGGGCTTCGAGGTCGCCGTCGCCAGCGACGGCCAGGCGGGTCTCGACCGCATCGAGGAGTTCCGTCCCGACGCGGTCATCTCCGACCTGATGATGCCGCGCCTCGACGGCTACGGCTTCTGCCGCGCCGCGCGCTCGCGCCCCGGCCTGGAGCACCTCCCCATCGTCCTGCTGACCGCCCACCAGCGCGACGGGGACATCGACGACCTGCTCGAGCTGGGCAGCATCGTCTACATGGTGAAGCCCTTCGACGCCGCCACCCTGGCAGGCACGCTGCGGCGCCTCGTCGGGACGGCTCTCGCGGGGCCCCCGTCGCCGAGTAGGTGAGCCTGGCGGCTCTGCCGCGGGTGGGGATGCTCGGGCGATCTGCCGCCGGTGGAGATGCCCGGCGGTTCTGCCGCCGGTCGAGATTCGCGGGGGCCGCTCTGCCGCCGGTGTGGGATGCTCGGCCGATCTGCCGCGGGTGGAGATGCCCGGCAGTTCTGCCGCCGGTCGAGATTCGCGTCTGGCCGCTCTGCCGCCGGTTGAGCATCGTTCTGCTGCCGGTTGAGGTACGCGGCAGTTTCTCCACGGTGTTTTTACCGGGGGGAGGCTGCGCCTCCCCCCGCTCATGCCAAAGACATCGTGCGCTGGCGCGCCCGATGCCGTGGCATACCCCCCTCCGCGCCGGCACTCGCCGGCGACGCGCGCTTCGCGCGCTTTTCGTGACGGGGCCGCCGGTAGAGGTCCCACGAGGAACGCTGC
>JAQBPH010000014.1:0-4019 GCA_028287625.1 Chloroflexota bacterium
GGCGTCGAGAGCCGGCTGCCGGCGGAGGCCGCGTTGAGGCTGCTCGAGGACACCCTCGACCACTGGCGGGCGCTGGCGGCGCGGATGAGCACCGCCGGGACGGCCGAGGGCGTGGTCGGCCGCGCCCTCGGCCCCACCGCCGCCGCGGAGGCGGTGGTGCGCAGCGGCCTGGTGCTGTGCGGGCTCCAGCAGCGTGGCACCGGCCACGGCATCGTCGCCGCCCCCACCACCTCGCTGCCGCAGTGGCCGGGGTCGGCGCGCACCTGGGACTACCGCTACGGCTGGCCGCGGGACACCGCGCTCGCCGGCCTGGCGCTGCTGCGCCTCGGCCTGGTCGAGGAGGCGAGCGCGCTCGGCGCCTTCTGCGGCGAGGCCTGCCGCGGCGGGGCGGCGCCGGCGCTGCTCCGCGTCGACGGCACCGCACCGCCCGCCGAGGTGACCCTCGACCACCTGGCCGGCCACGGCGGCGCCCGGCCGGTGCGCATCGGCAACGGCGCCGCCGCGCAGGCGCAGCTCGACGTGGTCGGCGAGGTGGTCGACCTCGCCCACGCCCTGGATCGCGCCGGCGCCCTGCCCGAGGCGCTGCGACTCGCCGTCCCCGACCTCGCCGGGCTCGCCGAGCAGCGCTGGGACGAGCCCGACCACGGCATCTGGGAGATCCGCGGCGTTCCCCGTCGCTACACCCAGTCGCGGGTCATGGCCTGGACCGGCCTGCGCCGCGCCGCCGCCCTGGCCCGGCGGGGCACGGTCGGCGGCGACGCCGAACGCTGGGAGGGCGTCGCCGCGCGGATCCGCTCCGCGGTCCTCGACCGCCTGCCCTCCGCCGCACCGCTGCCCCTGCATCCCGGGGGCGGACTGGACGGTGCCCTGGGGCTGGTGCCGCTGGTGGGCTTCCTCCCCGCCTCCGACCGCCGCACCACGGCCACCCTGGACGCCCTCTCCCGCAACCTGGGCGCCTCCGGCCTGGTGGAGCGCCACAGCCCGATCGACGACGGCATCGACGACCCCTGCGCGCCCTTCGTGTTCGCCACCCTCTGGCTGGGCGCCGCCCTCGGGCAGGGCGGCGGCGACGGCCTGCGCCATGTCGCCGCCGCCCTGGCGGAGCACGGGGTGGGCGGCCTGCTCGGCGAGGTCGCCCTGCCCGGGCGGGGACCGCTGGGCAACTACCCCCAGGTGCAGAGCCACGCCTCGCTGATCCTCGCCGCCCTGCCCCGGCGCTGAGCTCAGAGCTCGTCGAGCGCCGCCATCCCCATGGTGCGCAGCGCGTCGCCGAGGGTGGCCCGGGTGGCGGCGGTGAGCGCCCGGCGGAAGCGGCGGAGGTCGGGGTCCTCCTCGCGCACGATCGGCGGGGTGTGCTCGTAGAAGTCGCTGAACGCGGAGGCGAGCGAGAAGGCGTAGACCGCCAGCACCACCGGGGCGAGCGACGCCGCCGCCTCGGCGACCGCCCTCGGGTAGGCCTCGATGCGGTGGAGCAGGGCGCGCTCCACCGGCAGCAGCGTGGCGGGCACCGGCAGCGGACCGTCGCCGTCGGCGTCGGCCTCGGTCCGCCGCAGGATCCCCGAGGCGCGGGCGTGCGCGTACTGCAGGTAGACGCCGGTGTCGCCGGTGACCCGCAGCGCCTCGTCGAAGTCGAAGGCGATGATCTGGGTCAGCGAGAACTTCAGCAGGTAGTAGCGCACCGCGGCGGCGGCGAGGGCGCGCGCGGTCTCCGGGACGCGCGCCTTGTCGCCCAGCTTGGCGACGGCGAGGTCGAGGAGGTCGTCGGCGCGCACCTCGATGCCCCGGCGCCCGCTCAGCGCCACCACCGCGGGCCCGCCGTCGGCGACCTCGACACCGAGCTCGCGCGCCGCCGCCGGGGTGAGCGCCACCACCTCGTAGGCGAGGTGGACGGAGCGCTCGGCCTCGTCGTGGTGGCCCAGGCGGTCGAGGGCGTCGCGCACCACCCGCTGCAGGTAGGCCTGGCGGGCGTCGATGACGTTGACCACCCGTGCCGCATGGCCGAACCCGGCGCCGTCGAGGTCCGCACCGTCGGCGCTGGCCGATGTCGTCGCCGGCGAGGTCGGCAGCTCCGGGTGCCAGGGGCGGTAGTGGAAGTCGAGCCCGAGCAGGCCGAACTTCCAGAGCTGGTAGGCGATGTCCTTGGCGGTGTAGGTGGCCACCCCGTCGGACTTCACCAGCACCTTGGCGTCGCGCTCCTCGTCGGGGTCGTCCACCTCGGCGGCGTCGTCCCACGGCATCACCCAGCAGCCGGCGAGCTTCCCGGACTCGACACGCACGATCGCGCCGGCCTCGCGCAGCTGCTCGAAGGCGTGCCGCCAGAAGCCGAGCTCGATGATGTCGGACTCCCAGGTGAGCAGGTCGTAGCCGATGTCGAAGCGGGCCATGGTGGCGAGGTGGGCGTCGACCACCCGCGAGGCCAGCTGCTTGGCGAACACCGCGACCTCGTTGTCGCGCTCCTCGATGGCGCGCAGGGTGGCGCGCCGGCGCTCGACCAGCTCGGGCTCGGAGTCGTACCGGCGGCTCACCTCGACGTAGGCGCGCGAGCAGAACTGGTCGAAGGGCTCGCCCTCGCGCGGCTCCAGCCCCAGCTCGCGCACGCCGACGACGACGTCGGCGACCTGCACGCCGGTGTCGTCGATGTAGTCGTTGACCTCGACGCGGTGGCCGGTGCGGCGCAGCACCCGGGCGACGGTGTCGCCGAGGCAGGCGTTGCGCAGGTGGCCGATGTGCGCAGCCTTGTTGGTGTTGATGTTGGTGTGCTCGAGCAGCGTCTTGCCCGGCATCACGGTGTACCCGTGCGGCGTGGGCAGCGGTGCCGCGGGATCGCGGTGCAGCGCCTCCTCGATCACCATCGGAACCCACCGCGCCTCGTCGAGACGGGCGTTGACGTAGCCGCCGCTGGTGGTCCACTCGCGCACCCACGGCACGTCCATCGCCGCCAGCCGGTCGCGAAGCTCGCCGGCGATCACCGGGGGGGGCCGGCGCAGCGTCCGCGCCGCCCTCAGCGGCGCCGGTGTCGACCAGTCGCCGAACTCGGGGCGCGCCGACTCCTCCACCACGGCCTCGACCTCGGGGCCGCAGCCGAGGTCGTCGAGGGCGGTGCGGACGGTGCGCACCAGGTCGCCGCGGACATCGGGCATGGCCGGGCAACGATAGCGGCACCGCGCTTCAGGGTGCGCTCGCCGTCACCGCAGCGACGCTGGCTCCAGGGTGACGAAGGTCCAGGTGCGCTCGTAGGGGCGGCCGTCGACGGTGGCGGTGAGGTGCGCGGTGTACGCGGTGGCGGGCGCGAGCGGGGCGCGGGGCAGCAGGCAGGCCGAGTTCTCCGTGTCCACGCCCGGCGACAGCGTGTACGCGGGCACCTCCGTCCCGGCCGGGGTGCGGAGGGTGAAGCCGGTGAGCCGCACCGAGACCGCCTGGTCGAAGGTGGCGGTGACCGGGAACCCTGCGTTGCGCGCCGCCCCCGGAGGCAGCGGGTCGGGGAGCTCGTTGTCGAGGAAGGTGGTGGGCACCCCCCGCTGCGCGTCGGCGGGCACCAGCACCGGCGGGGCGGTGCGGGAGCCGGGTGCCGCCGCGCCGAAGCCGAACTCCATGTCCTCCATGGGCAGGGGGCCGAGCGAGCAGTCCGCATAGCCGATGGAGCGCAGGTCGGGCCGGATGATCGGGAAGCGGTGGTAGATGCTGTCGACCCAGTCGTCCACCGCCTGGGTGGCGCCGCCGCGGTGGGTGATGTCCTCGGAGATCGCCCCGCCGTGCCAGCCCGCGGCGTCGGCGCGGTCGCCGGCCCGCACCCCGGTGAACCCCGGCGTCCCGGGGGTCTCGCGGTGGATGCCGAGGTTGGCCACCTCGGGCAGGGCGTTGTTCGCCAGCCAGTAGAAGCAGTGCGCCGCGGCGCTCCGGACGAGGGCCTGGTCGAGGGTCACCGCGGGGACCCCGGCGGCGGCGCGCGCGGCGTTCACCTCGTCGAGCGCGACCAGGGCGTGGGCGGCGCCGGCGGCGGCGGGGTCGGGCACGGCGAC
>JAQBPH010000016.1:0-4443 GCA_028287625.1 Chloroflexota bacterium
GGCTGATCGCGGGCATCACCGCACTCCTCGACGCCGGTGTCACCGCCGGGACCCTGAGGTCGGACGTCGACCCCTACGACGTGCTCCTGGGGCTGAGCGGCGTGTCCCTGGCAGCGGGCGAGCCCGCACAGCGCGCGCAGGCCGGTCGCCTCCTCGACCTGCTCGTCGACGGCCTGCGCCACGGCGCAAGGGCGGGCTGAACTCTAGCCCAAGTTCCTATGTCGAGGCAGGCAGAACTCGAGGGGTGTCGACGCGCTCGTCGAGGGCCCTCTCAGATGCGATTCGGGGCCTCGGGACCCGGGATGGAGGGGGAAGGGGTTCGATATCCCTGACCTCTGCCCCCATGAACGCTATGACGGCATCCCAGGCCCTGGATCACCTCCCGCTGCGTCCCCGCGACACGTTGCTCATCACGGCGCCGCCGGGGCCGTCGGCGGCTTCGCCCTGGAGCTGGCCAGGATGCGGGGCGTGAGGCCGCGCAAGCCCACGCCCGGCTGGTCCGGGGCGGTCTGCGCGGCCGGATCGTGCTGGTGCCGTGAGCGCCGAGGCCGACACCGGCGACACGGGAGGGAAGCAGATCCTGCAGGAAGCCCCATTGTCACCGCCGTCACCGGAATTGCCGCTCCGGTGGAGGACCTGTGGCGCGTGGTCGTGGCGTTCGACCAGTACTCGCAATGGCACCCGATTCTGTCCCTCGACGCGAAGCCCGAACAGGTCATGGTCGGGGCGGAGGTCCCGGCCCGCCTGTCAGGCGGCGACAGCGGTGAGCGGGACTCGTTCCTGCTCACGCCCCAGCCGGACGGCGGGACCGAGTTCACCGACTCCGAGGCGTTCTTCGGCGCTGCCGCCGCCGAACTAGCGCCGACCCCTGACCAGCTCCGCAAGAGTACTTGCGATACGGCGCCGCCCTGCAGGCGCGCGTGGAGGGTCGTTCCGGCTGACGAGGTCGATGCGTGGTGCAGTGGTGCTGCAGCGGCGCACGTGCACGGCCTGCGTAGCGCCCACCCATCACGGTGTCGCTTCTGTCAAATTGACCCCGGGCCGTGGAGAGGCGGGGTCCGGGACGGCAGCCCTGCCTCACGTCACGGGTTCCCTTGGCCACCCTCGAGGAGTGACGACACGCAACCAGGCCACGTCGCTCAGCGCCGAACCCCGCCGGTTCACCGAGCCCGTCCGGCGGCTGGACGGTTTGGAAGATGTGGAGTCATCGCTCGCTGGGGCTCACCTGGCGGTGGTGCGGAAGACCGGCCAGGCGATCTCGGTGCGCCAGGCGGTGCTGTCGTCCGTGTCGCGCGGCCCGACCAGGTAGATCTCGTGGACGGGTCCGGCGACGGCCAGGGCGTGGTCGGCCACGTAGGTGCCGAGAGCGCCGTACGAGACATCAATATCGTCGTGCGGACCGTGGTGCACAGTGACGGCGAGCTCGCACGCGGGGATGACGAACGGCTGGACGCGCCCGGCGGCGGGGGGGTCGGCAACCGGAAGGTACACGGCGGCGGCCCCGCGCTCTTCGGTGAACAGCTCGTTGCCGTAGAGACCGCCAGGAGGGCCGGACGGGGTCAGCCCCACGGCCTCGAGGGCCCGGTCGAGCTCGCCCATCGCCTCGGCGTACCAGGCCAGCACCTCTCCGAGATCGACGGTGGCGCGCACGGCCGCCACAGTGGTCGCCGCCAGGCGGCGGTGTTCGACCTCGATCGGGGGAGGGTCGGGCTGGAGAAGGCGACGGAGGGACGACACCGCTGCCCGGGTTTGGTCGAGCTGGTTCTCGAGACGCTCGAGATGGTGGGCGATCAGCGTGGCGCGTGCCTCGGGGTCGGCGGAAGCGAGAACCTCGCCGACCTCACGGACCGGCATGCCCAACTCCCGGAACCGGTGGATCACCTGGGCCGCGGGGACCTGATCGACGGCGTAGTACCGATAGCCGGTCTGCGGGTCGACCCTCGCCGGCTCGAGCAGGCCGGCCTCGTGGTAGCGGCGCAGCGTTTTGATGCTGAGGTGCGTGATCGCGGAGAAGTCACCGATGGTCAGGGTCGCAGGCATGACTGCAGTCTGGACCCTCCCGCAAAGGGAGAGTCAAGCCCACCTGGCAAACCACGAGATGGCGAAGAGCGCTTGACTCTTCCCCAGGGGGAGCCTCCACGGTGGTTGCAGCACCTACCGAAGGAGAACCTGATGACCGCCACCACACTCCCGCATCCTGTCCAGGGCTACGTCGCCGCCAGCAACGCCTTCGACGGCGACGCCCTCATCGCCTGGTTCGCCGAGGACGCCTTCGTCAATGACGCTCGCCGCGAGTTCCGGGGGGCAGACGCCATCCGGCGCTGGCTCGACCGCGAGCTCATCAGTGACAGGGTGACCATGGACGTCACCTCCGCGGTCGACCACGGCGGCGACGTTGTGGTCAACGCGGTCATGGACGGCGAATACGAGAAGACCGGGCTGCCGGACCCGCTCGTGCTGACCCACTACTTCACTGTCCGCGACGACCGGATCGTGCGCCTGATCATCATTCGCAACGAGCCGACGCCGGCGTGGGCCGAGGGGTGATGCCCATGTCGGTGACAATCAGCGATCGCCTCGACGGCCGGCGCGCCCTGGTGACCGGTGGGAGCAAGGGTGCCGGAGCCGCCATCGTCGCCCGTCTCGCCGAGGCGGGCGCCACGGTGATGACCACGGCTCGCACCATGCCGGAGAACCATCCGCGCCCCGATCTGTTCATCGCTGCCGATATCAGCACGTCCGAAGGCGCTCGGGACGTGATAGACCGGGTCAGCGAGCGCTTCGGTGCCCTTGACATCCTGGTCAACACCGTCGGCGGCTCGCACGCCGCCTCCGGCGGGTTCGCGGCGCTGACCGACGAGCAGTGGCACGACGAGTTGAACCTGAACCTGCTCGGCGCGGTCCGGCTCGACCGAGGTCTGCTGCCCGCCATGATCGAGGGCGGTGGCGGAGCTGTTGTGCACGTCACCTCGATTCAACGGCGCATGCCCCTCTACGAGGCGACGCTGGGCTACGCCGCCGCCAAGGCGGCATTGACGACCTACAGCAAGGGTCTGGCCAACGAGGTCGGACCACAGGGCGTGTGTGTGAACACCGTCGCTCCTGGCTTCATCCAGACCGAGGGCGCCGAAGGGCTCTTCGAACGCATCGCGCAAGGAGCAGGAATCGACCGCGAGGCGGCTGTTCAACGGGTCATGGAGTCCCTCGGTGGCATACCGATCGGCCGGCCGGCACAACCAGCCGAAGTGGCTGAGCTCGTCGCCTTCCTGGTGTCCGACCGAGCCCGATCCATCAACGGCGCCGAATTCGTCGTCGACGGCGGCACCATTCCCACCACCTGACACGGCCAGAGCAGAGAGTGGATCCCTGACTGGGATCGCGCCAACCCATCTGATTCGCCGCTACTTCGACCTCGCCCCCCAGCAGACCTGATCGACCCGCAGCTGCCTGAGAACACCGACAGGCTCGAGCTCCCATGTCGAGGCAGGCTCAAATCGATCCGCACATCCTTCGACGAGCGGGGAATCGCCGTCATGCCGAGAATTTGCGTCACCCCAAGATCGTGGAAGGCATCGGTGCGCCCACCCTACCCCAAGATCCTATGTCGAGCCGGCCGGCGTCCACGGTCATCGACAGCCGCGAAGCCGATCCGGGGGGATCGGTGTGGAGCGGAGGGGATTCGAACCCCTGACCTCTGCCGTGCGAGGGAGCTGGGCAGAAATTCGGCCGATTCGAACTCGGGCAGCGGGGATCGGGGGTCGAGTGCCCACTGCCCTGTGTGGAGCCGGGCGATGCTCAACTGGGACCCACCAGCGGTGGGCGCTGAGGCGGGCGACCAGGGTGTGAATGCGAAACAGCCTGGTGCGCACCGACCGCTCGGGGCATCGCCATGAGCCGTGTCGGATCGTGCGATCCGGCTGTTCGCCCTGCTGACGCGCTACGCCGATCGAGACGGGAGGGGGTTCCCGGGGCGTCGCGCGCTGGCAGAGCGCCTCCGCTGCTCGGTGGACAGCATCGACCGCGCGCTCCGGGAGCTGGTCGACGCCGGTGCTGTGCGCGTGGAGGAGCGGTGGGACGTCGTCGGGGATGGCGGCCGGCTGACCAACGACTACCACCTGTTGGAGCATCGCAACGAGGACCCCGACCGCACCGATGCGGCTCCCCCCGGCCCCACGGGTGCGGCGCCCCCGGCCGCAGGCGTGCGGCCCCTGAGAGAACGAGAGCCAGGGGAACGAGAGCCAGGAGTCAACGAAACACCCCCTCCATCCCCCTCGAGGGGGCAGCGGCGAAGTGGACCCTCGATGTGATCCACCCTCCGACGGCTCAGGAGATCGCGGCTCTTCTCCTGGTGTCTGACGCGGCCGGGCCGTGGCTGCTGGAGAGCCGAGTAGATCGCCTCCTCATGGGTGCCGCGGGAGAGGCCAGATGACCACCAGCAGGGCG
>JAQBPH010000341.1:0-3048 GCA_028287625.1 Chloroflexota bacterium
TAGTCGTCGGTCGGCTCGATGCGTCCACCGATCACGTAGGCGAGCGGCTCGACGTCGAATGACTGGCCTGTCATAACTCCATCTTCCCGTACTGGAACGAGGCGGTCCGCCTTGCGTAATGCTGGGCCGTCCCAGAGCGGGCACACCGCAACGCGGTCAGCCTACTCCGGCCAAGTAGGCTGCAGCGCGGGCGTCCAAGTCCGCGACGACCTGAATGCCGCGTCCGCTGTAGGGCGCCAGCGCTGAGCTGATGTCGATGGCGACCTGACGGGTACGACCTGAGTTGATGCCGTGCATCGCATCGAGGGCCTTCGACCAGGTGGCGGACGCCTCCTCGATGGCGCCTTGCGTCGCCTGCACCGCTCCCAAGTATCCGAGAGTCACGGCGTGCGTGCGAGTGAACCTTGCCGCGTCGCGGGTGCGGACGCTGCGAGAGAACTCCTGTACAGCGCCCGGTAGGTCCCCGGTGTCACGTAGTGCGCACGCCGCTTCATGCGCAAGGCTCGCTTCTCCAAAGAAGAATACCCTGTCTGGTTCCTCATTACCCGGCTCGGCCGCCGCCAGGTCGTTTTCGGCGAGGATCAGGGCTGTGGCTGCGGCATGCTTCTGTCTGGTTGCGGCCAACGAACGCGCATACACGACCCCCAACAAGGCCCGCTCGCGTGGACTGGCAAGCGCATATCGCTGGCCGTCCATGGAGGCGGTTGCCAGGTCCAGAGCCTGCTGAGCGTTGCCTAGATCAACAGCCTGGTGTGCCATTGCCCGCAGGACATGACCAGCCATCGGGGGGTCGTCGGCTTCGAGAGCGAGCGTCACAGCCTCGGCGAAGTATTGCTGGGCGAGGGCGTGCTCCGCGTTATCGAACGCCATCCAGCCCGAGAGATAGGCTAGCTCACTGGCAGCGGAGAACATTGCACGGCGTACCTGATCGTCGGCGAAATGCCCACGGAGGTACCTGGCTACATCGGAGGTGAGGTACTGCACCACGGCGGTGCGAGCGTGGCCACCACCGCGGCGTTGGTCGACTCGCGAAAAGATCGACACCATGTCGCGGACGGCCTCCAAGTCGGCGCGGCCGACGCTGCGCGCTCCCGCGGTGGGGAGGATGTTGCCGCGCGCGGCACTGTCCAGGGCGGCGTCGAATCTGTGTCGCAGCGCGTCCAGGCTTCGGGCCGGAACGAGCGCAGCCGACAGTCTGCGCCAGTCTGCGAGCAGGCGGGGACTGGCGACCAAGCCGAGATCCTGCGGGGACAGGTCGAAGAGAAGGCACAGTCGGGGGCCGTAGTACCGTCCGGGCCTCCTCACGCGGCGTTCCCACTTGTCCACCAGGCCGGCTGTGATCCGGGGCATCTGCTCGCCGAGCTGTTGGGCCAGATCCTCGATCCCAGCAGCGACGTCGTCCTGCTTCCACCGGCGCGCCCGTCGCTGTTCCCGCAGCAGGCGATTCGGCTCACGCCTGGATGGGAGGCCGCGGGGATCCGCCTGTCCCGCCATTTGTCTCATCTCCGGTCTGTCTCCTCGTCTGTTCCGCAAGGGGCCGCGTACGGCATCTACTTGCGCCGTGCGACCCGCATATCACCCCGCGTCATGAGACGGATACGACGTGCCTGGAAACCTGCCAGATGATACGCCTCGGCCGACCGGAGGCCCACGACTGCCCTGGCACCGGTCGACGACCTCGCATCCGAGTGGACTCTGGAGAGAGACCAGGCCAGGGACACCCACCCGCAGCGGCGTGGCACGCCCACCGTGTCTCGCCGGCCCATCCCCGTCTGCCATCTGCGGGAGCAGGGAATGACCGACATACCGGACCGGAGACCAACCACCACCACCACCGCCCCCGGGCCGGAGAGCCTCACCGTCGTGCTGGGCTCCCGGGTCCGGGTGCGGGACGCCGACGGCGAGCACGAGTACACGATGGTCACCAGGGCGACGGCCGACGCTCCGCCGGGGTACGTCTCCCTCGGCTCGCCCGTCGGCAGGGCGCTGCTCGGACGCAGGCGAGGTGCGCAGGTGCAGGTCCAGACTCCGGGCGGCTTCCGTCTGCTCACGGTCGTGGATGTCACTGCCACCGCGGAACCGTCCTCCGCGGAGAGTGCTCAGCGGTGCGAGGCATGAGGACGAAACTCCTGCGGACGATCGCCGCCGAGGACAGGCGCAGGGAACGTGACGAGAGGCGAGAGGAGCGGCGCCGCCGGCGGCGACTCCGCGAGAGCGAACGTCGCGGTGCCCCAAACACGTCTCTGGCGGGTGTCGAAGATGCACGACCCCGAGGCGACTAGGGAGCAGCGGTGATGCCCGCTCGTGCCTGTGCGGAGACCCAACCCGAGACCCTCTCCTCGGGGCTGGGTCATCCCACCCGCCACCAGCCTCGCGATGTGCCCGCCGGGCCCTCGTGGACGGGTGTGTCCAGCCGACTCGAGCCGTCCAGCAGACCGACGTCCTTCGTGATAGGCTCGCTATCATGTGATCGGCCCGTGTGGAGGACACATCGATGGGCGACGAGAAGCCGGCTGTGACCGAGGACGCTGACGTCGAGGAGGAGGCTCCAACGGAAGGCACGACGGGTGCCGGACGTCCCGCGGGGGATTCGTCCAAGGAGGGCTACTCCTCCACCCCGGCCCCCTCCGGTGGGCCGGATCCGTCCGGCGGACCGGGCGGCAGCTGACCCGGCCTCATCAGGTCCCGTCCTCCGCACGTTCGTGCGGAGCACGGGACCGTGCCGGGCGGGTGGTGTTGTCGAGGGGTAACGATGGACCTTGACCGCGAGCCGGCGCAGGCATCGCCGGGTGAGACCGCACAGATGGCTGCGGCGTCCGCGGCGGCAGCGGCGGCGAGCGACGCCGAGCGTGCCGCCGCGGACGCACGCCAGGCCGCCCTCGCCGCCCGGGAGGAGGCCACCGACGCGGTGATCGCCGCCGAGGAGGTGACCGCCGAGGCGGCGCTCGCCGCCGGTGAGGCCTCCCCGGAGGCGGACGCCATCGCGATGACGACTCGGCGGACGCCGGAGGACGCCGCCGCCGCCGCCGCGGGCGCGGCCCGGGAGGC
>JAQBPH010000105.1:0-5713 GCA_028287625.1 Chloroflexota bacterium
CTCACGCGATGAAAATGCGCCAAGCGCTTCGCGCGGGGCTAATTTCGTATCAGACATCGAGCGCTTCCGCGACCGATGCCGCAGATGCCCCCCTCCACGCCGGCACTCGCCGGCGACGCGCGCTTCGCGCGCTCTTCGTGACGGGGCCACCGGTTGAGGGACACGAGCAACGCACGGCGTTGCTCACATTGGACCCACCGAGCGGCTTCACGGGTGGGGTGCTTGACGCCCCGCATGGGCATCACGGCCTCCCCGGTGGCGCCTCGCTGCGCCGCCCTCTCCGCGGATCGTGCGGTTTCCCAAGAGCAACGCTCGCGTTGCTCGCGTGGTAGCTCGGCCGGTGGCTGCGCAAATTGCGAGCGCGAAGCGCGCGCCGCCGGCGAGTGCCGGCGAGGGGGGGCAGGAGCCGGCATCGGGCGCGCCAGCGCACGATGTCTGATACGAAAATAGCCCCGCGCGAAGCGCTTGGCGCATTTTCATCGCGTGAGGGTGGGCCCGCCAGGGGCCATCGCTGACTTGCGACTAGACGGGGGGGACGCAGTCCCCCCCGAGTCAAAACCGGCGGCAGAGCGGCTGGCCGCGAATCTCTACCGGCGGCAGAACTGCCGAGCATCTCCACCGGCGGCAGAGCGGCCCCCCGCGAATCTCCACCGGCGGCAGAACCGCCAGGCATCTCCACCGGCGGCAGCGCGGCCCCCACGCCTCAGCTCAGGGCGCGCAACCCCACAAACGCGACGCTGGTCGCCGCCCAGAAGGCGATCAGGCCGCCCACGTAGAGGGGCACCGGCCCCGGCTCCTTGAACCACGCGGCGATCCGCGGCGCGGTCATCGCCGTCACCGCGGCGAGGTCGATGAGCGCGAAGAAGGCCACCCCCAGCAGCGGCGCCGGGTCGAGACCGGCGTGGGCGGTCAGCTCGTCGACGGCGACCGATCCCACCCCGAGGGCCACGTCCATCAGCAGGACCACGATCTGGGCGCGGCGCACCCAGGCGCTGCGGCGGGTGAGCAGGGTGCCGACGACGAAGAGGGCGGCGGCGAGCGCCGCCGAGGCCAGCGCGGCGAGGATCTGGGCGAGGACGGAGACGTGGACCACCCTGCCGTGGACGCTCACGTCGGCGCCGAAGGCGGTGATCGCCCCGAAGAGGGCGGCGATGCCTCGCACCACGTCCCAGGTGTAGACGAGCAGCAGCGCGGTGGGACGGCGCGCCGTCTCCTCCCCGCCGGCGCTGCTGCTGCTGGGCATCACCCCGCTAGGCTACGCGCGTGCCCCATACCATCGCCGTCCTCGGGGGCGACCAGACCGGCCAGGAGCTCCTGGAGCAGGCGCTGCGCGTGCTCCAGCCGGACGTGATCGGAGTGGAGCTCGAGCTGCAGCCCTTCGACCTCTCCCTGGAGAGCCGGCGCGCCACCGAGAACCGGGTGGTGCGCGAGGCCGCCGCGGCCATGGTCGCCTGCGGCTACGGCATGAAGGCGGCCACGGTCACCCCCGAGCAGCGCGGCGACGTGGGCAGCCCCAACGCCATCCTCCGCGAGCAGGTCGGCGGCAGGGTGATCGTCCGCACCGGCCGGCGCATCCCCGGGGTGGCGCCGCTCGGCGGGGTCAGCGCGCCGATCAGCGTGGTGCGGATGGCCGTCGACGACGCCTACGGCGCCACCGAGTGGCGCGAGGGCAGCGGAAACGACGAGGTCGCGTACCGCACCGAGAAGGTCACCCGCAGCACCTGCCGGATCGTCGCCGAGTTCGCCTTCCAGCAGGCGGAGCGCACCCGTGCCCGGGTCTTCGGCGGCCCCAAGTTCACGGTCTCGCCGGTGTACGAGGGGATGCTCAAGGAGGAGATGGACGCCGCCGCGCTGCGCCACCCCGAGATCGGCTACGAGCCCCAGCTGATCGACGCGACCTACGCGCTGCTGCTCACCCAGGACGGCGAGCCGCTGGTGATCCCGGCCCTCAACCGCGACGGCGACTGCCTCAGCGACTTCGTCCTCCAGCTCTTCGGCAGCATCGCCGGCGCCGAGTCGATCCTGCTCGGCTTCGACGGCGACGGCACCACCCCCAACGTGGTGATGACCGAGGCCCCGCACGGCACCGCGCCGGGGCTGCAGGGCAGGAACGTGGCCAACCCGATGGCGATGATCCTCGCCGGCGCCTCGCTCCTCGGCTTCATCCCCGACCGCCGGTGCCGCACCGCCTCCCGCGCCATCTACGAGGCGGTGTTCGAGGCGGTCCGCTCCGGGGTGCGCACCGCCGACCTCGGCGGCCACGCCCTGACCGACGAGTTCACCGCCACGGTGATCGAGCGGGTCCGGGGGAAGCTGGAGGTGTGGGACAGCCTCGGCGTCGACTGACCCCCGCCCGATCGATCGCCGGGCGTGACGCGATCCCTGCCTATACTCGGCCGAGCAGCCGAACGCCAGCAGGGACCGCCGGTGGACATCCTCGCCGTCATCCGCGACCGTGCCGGGGAGTACGACTGCCCGGTGTGTCGCCGGGCGCTCGACGGCTGTGAGCTCAGCCTCGTCAAGGACGAGGACCCGATGTACACGGTGCAGGTCTCCTGCGCGCACTGCAGGGTGACCTTCGTGGTGGTGCTCCACGTGCGCCACGGGCGGCGGCCGATCCGGCCCCCGGCCCCTCCCCAGGCGCCGCCGATCGGCGCCGACGAGGTCCTCGACGTCCGCGAGCTGCTGCGCGCCCACACCGGCTCGCTGACCCAGCTGCTCCGCCGCTGATCCGCGCTCCCGGCGCCACTTCTACACTGGGCACATGAGCGCACGGGCCTATCTGGACCATGCGGCGACCACCCCGGTGGCCGCGGAGGTGCGCGCGGCGATGCTGCCCTTCCTCGGCGAGGTCTTCGGCAACCCCTCCTCGGCCCACGCCACCGGCCGGGCGGCGCGCGAGGCGGTGGACGAGGCCCGGGCCCGCGTGGCGGCGGCGCTGGGGTGCGCCCCCGCCGAGGTGGTCTTCACCTCGGGCGGGAGCGAGGCCGACAACCTCGCCCTGCGCGGCACCCTCGACCGCCACGCCGCCCGGGGCCGGCACCTCGTGGTCACCGCCATCGAGCACGACGCCGTGCTCAGGACCGCCGAGGAGCTGGCGGGGTGGGGCCGCTGCGAGGTCACGGTGGTGCCCTGCGACCGGCACGGCGTGGTCGACCCCGAGGCGGTGGGCGACGCCGTCCGCGCCGACACCGTGCTGGTCTCCGTGATGCTCGCCAACAACGAGGTGGGCACGGTGCAGGACGTGGCCGCGGCCGCGGAGGCGGCGCGGCGGCGCAACCCCGCGGTGCTCGTGCACACCGACGCGGTCCAGGCGCTGGGGCGGCTGCCCGTGGACGTCCGCGCCCTCGGCGTCGACATGGCCTCGATCACCGCCCACAAGGTGTACGGGCCCAAGGGAGCGGGCGCCCTCTACGTCCGCCGTGGCGTCCCCGTCGCCGCCCAGGTGAGCGGCGGCGGCCAGGAGCGCGCCCGCCGCAGCGGCACCGAGAACGTCGCCGCCATCGCCGGCCTGGCATCCGCGGTGAGCCTGGTCGAGGCCGAGCGCGAGCGCGAGATGCCCCGGCTGGCACGGCTCTCCGAGCGCCTCGTCGAGGGCGTGCTCGAGGGCGTGCCCGACGCCGTGCTCACCGGGCGCGGCGCGCCCCGCCTGCCGAGCTTCGCCACCTTCGCGTTCGCAGGGGTGGAGACCGAGATGCTGCTCACCCTGCTCGACCGCCAGGGGATCGAGGCCTCGGGGGGCTCGGCGTGCTCGAGCGGCGCGCACATGCCCTCCCACGTGCTCCTGGCGATGGGGCTGCCACCCGGAGTGGCCGGCGGCGCGCTGCGCTGCACCCTGGGCCGCGCCACCACCGAGGTGGAGGTGGAGGTCGCCGCCCGGGAGATCGTCGCCGCCGTGACCAGGCTCCGCTCCGCCGCATCCGTCGTCTGATCGCTCTCAGCCTCCGCGAGCCGGGATCGACGCCGTGTCGCCCGGCCAACCCGCGTCCGCAAGAGCAACTCCAACGGCGGCGCAGCCCGAGCGAGCTATAATCCTGACCATGGCGGTCGGAAATTCGCGCAATGCCTCCTTCTCGATGCGGGTCTCCTCCAAGGCCCACTACGGGCTGCGGATGATGACCGAGTTCGCCAAGGCGTACGGCCGTGGTCCCCTCAGCCTCGCCGAGGTGGCCCGGGTCGAGCACCTGCCCCTGGCGTACCTCGAGCAGCTCGCCGCCCCGCTGCGGCGCGGGGGCCTGATCGAGGCCACCCGGGGAGCCCATGGCGGCTACGTGCTCTGCCACCGGCCCGAGGACATCACCGTCCTCGACGTCATCACCCTGGTCGAGGGTGAGGTGGCCCCGGTCGAGTGCGTCGCCCACGACTACGAGGCGGGTTGCTGCGTCCGCGAGACCGACTGCGCCTCCCGCACCCTGTGGCAGCGGCTCAAGCAGAGCGTCGACGCGGTGCTCAGCGGCACCACCCTCGCCGAGCTGGTGTGCGAGCGCCCGCCGGTCTCCATGTTCATCCCGCTCGAGGACGTGCGCGACCACTCCCCGAGCTCCCACGTTCACGAGGCAGCACATGTCTGACACCGCCCAGCTCGTCGTCGAGGGCCTGCGCGCCAGCGTCGAGGGGAAGGAGATCCTCAACGGGGTCGACCTGGTCGTCCCCGCCGGCGAGATCCACGCTCTCATGGGGCCGAACGGCTCCGGGAAGAGCACGCTCGCCTACACCCTCATGGGCCATCCCAGCTACGCGGTGACGGGCGGTTCGGCCAGCTTCGCGGGCACCGACCTCCTCCCCCTGGCCGCCGACGAGCGCGCCCGGCTGGGCGTCTTCCTCTGCTTCCAGTACCCCACCTCCATCCCCGGCGTCTCGGTGGTCAACTTCCTCCGCGCCGCGCTGAAGGCGCAGGGCAGGGAGATGCCCGCCCGCGAGTTCCTGCGCACCCTCTCCACGGTGATGCGCGAGCTCAACATCGACGAGAGCTTCCGCAGCCGCTACATCAACGACGGCTTCAGCGGCGGCGAGAAGAAGCGCATGGAGATCCTCCAGCTGGCGCTGCTGCGGCCCAGGCTCGCGATCCTCGACGAGACCGACTCCGGCCTCGACGTCGACGCCCTGCGCACCGTGGCCGAGGGGGTCGGCAAGGTGGCCGGCCCGGACATGGGCCTGCTGGTGATCACCCACTACCCACGCATCCTCGAGTACCTGCGTCCCGACGTGGTGCACGTACTCCACCGGGGGCGCGTCGTCGTCTCCGGCGGCCACGACCTGGCCCGGCGCATCGAGAGCGACGGCTACGACCCCATCCTGGGTGCCGGCACCGCCGGTACGGCAGCTCGGAACGAGACGAAGGGAGCCCTCTGAGATGGCAGTCGAAGCACACGAGCTGACCAAGGACTACAAGTTCGGGTTCCACGACATCGACGTCTCCGTCTTCCGCTGTGAGAAGGGGCTGTCGGCGGAGGTCGTGGCCGCGATCAGCGCGCACAAGAACGAGCCGGAGTGGATGCTGAAGTTCCGGCTCAAGGCGCTCGCACACTTCTACAAGCGGTCGATGCCGAGCTGGGGCGCCGATCTGAGCGGGATCGACTTCGACAACATCTACTACTACGTCAAGCCGACGGAGGAGCAGAGCCGGAGCTGGGATGACGTCCCCGACTCGATCCGGCAGACCTTCGACAAGCTCGGCATCCCCGAGGCGGAGCGCAAGTTCCTCGCCGGGGTG
>JAQBPH010000146.1:0-5347 GCA_028287625.1 Chloroflexota bacterium
ATCGGCGTTCGTCGCCCGGGGCGGCGCCGGCACCGCCCGTCTGAGCGCCGGCGAGCCGCTGCGGCTGACCGGCCGGGGACCGCTGGACGGTGCCGCCCAGGTGCTGGCCCGCGTCCGCGCCGGCGGCGGGGTGGTGGTCGCCACCGGGGGCTGCTTCGACGTGCTCCACCGCGGGCACCTCAGCGTGCTCGAGGGGGCGCGGGCGCTCGGCGACTGCCTCGTCGTCTGCCTCAACTCCGACGCCTCGGTCCGCCGGCTCAAGGGCCCGAGCCGACCCCTGGTGGGCGAGGCCGACCGGGCGGCGCTGCTCGCCTCGCTGCGCTGCGTCGACGCGGTGGTGCGCTTCGACGAGGACCGGCCCGACGCGGTGCTGAGCCGGCTGCGGCCGGACATCTGGGCCAAGGGGGGCGACTACTCGCTGGCCGAGCTGCCCGAGGCGGCGCTGCTCGCCGGCTGGCGCGGCACCGCGGTGGTCCTCCCCCACCTCGCGGGACGCTCGACCACCGCGCTGATCGCCGAGGCGGCACGCCGTACCGGTGCCCTCGCCGGGTAGCCGGCCGCTGCTGCTGGCGCTGCGCCCGCTGGGGCTCGGCGACCTGCTCACCGCGCTGCCCGCGCTCCGCGGCCTCGCCGCCGCCCTTCCCGAGCACCGGCGGGTGCTCGCCGCCCCGGCGGGCCTGGCCGCGCTCGCCCTCCACAGCGGCGCCGTCGACGAGGTGCTCCCCACCCGTCCGCTGGAGGCGCTGGGGCCGGAGGCGGAGGCGGCCGACCTGGCGGTCGACCTGCACGGCCGCGGTCCCGCCAGCCAGCGGATCCTGCTCGCGACCCGCCCCCGGCGGCTGCTCGCCTTCGCCAACGACGAGGTGCCGGAGACCGCGGGGATGCCCCGCTGGCGGGAGGACGAGCACGAGGTGCGGCGCTGGTGCCGGATGCTGCAGGAGCAGGGCGTCCCCGCCGACCCCTCGCGGCTGGAGCTGGAGCCGCCCCCCGTGGCGGTGGCGCCCCAGGCCCGCGGGGCGACCCTGATCCACCCCGGCGCCGCCTTCGAGGCGCGCCGCTGGCCCGCCGGCCGGTGGGCGGCAGTGGCCTCGGCGGAGGCCTCGCGGGGGCGGCCGGTGGTGATCACCGGCGGCCCCGGCGAGGAGGCGCTGGCCGCCCGTGTGGCGATGCTCGCCGGGCTGCCCGCCGGGTCGGTCCTCGCCGGGCGCACCGGGCTGCTGGAGCTCGCGGCGACGGTCGCGGCGTCCGCCCTGGTGGTCTGCGGCGACACCGGGGTGGGCCACCTCGCCACCGCCCTGGGGGTGCCGTCGGTGCTCCTCTTCGGCCCCACCCCTCCGGCCTGGTGGGGACCGCCGCCCGAGCGGGCCCGTCACCGGGTGCTCTGGCGCGGGCGCAGGGGCGACCCGCACGGCGACGTCCCCGACCCGGGACTGCTCGCCATCGGCGTGGAGGAGGTGGTCGCGGCGGTCGGCGCGCAGACGCTCAGGACGGCGGCGGCGACCACGAATCCGTAGTCACGGTTGTTGTCGCATGTCTGCAGAACCCACTCGCCGTACTCCGCGTCCGCGACCGTTCCGAACCGTCGCGACAGCAGCACTGGGGAGCGAGAGCGCGGTGGAGAGGATGCCGGCGCCCGACGTCCTCGACGCGGGCCAGGTCGACGGTTGCGGCCTGCGATGTCGTGAACGGGTCGTGGACAGGTCGTGAACTCCCTCACCGCTGCCAAGCGGTTCTGCCGCCGGTTGGAGTGGCGCGGCAGTCCTGCCGCCGGTTGAGATTCGCGACCGCCCGCTCTGCCGCCGGTTGAGCATCGTTCTGCCGCCGGTTTTGACTCGGGGGGGACTGCGTCCCCCCACGTTCGGTCGCAAGTCAGCGATGGCCCCTGGCGGGCCCACCCTCACGCGATGAAAATGCGCCAAGCGCTTCGCGCGTGCCTATTTTCGTATCAGACATCGTGCGCTGGCGCGCCCGATGCCGGCTCCCGCCCCCCCTCGCCGGCACTCGCCGGCGGCGCTCGCTTCGCGATCGCAATTTGCGCAGCCACCGGCCGAGCAACCACGCGAGCAACGCGAGCGTTGCTCCTGGAAAACCCCACGATCTGCCGAGAGGGCGGCGCAACGAGGCGCCGCCGGCAAGGCCGTGATGCCCATGCGGGGTTCAAGCGCCCACACCGGAAGCCGCTCGGGCGGTGGGTGTGAGGAACGCGCAGCGTTCCTCGTGGTAGCTCTGCCCGTCGACCCTTCACGACAAGCGCGCGAAGCGCGCGTCGCCGGCGAGTGCCGGCGTGGAGGGGGGCGCCGCCGGCATCGGGCGCGCCAGCGCACGATGTCTTGCGGCAGACGGGGGGAGGCGGAGCCTCCCCCCGGTAAAAACCGGTGGCAGAACTGCCGCGAACCTCGACCGGCGGCAGAACTGCCGGGCATCTCCACCGGCCCAGCACCGCCGCGAATCTCGACGACGCGAGCTGAGTTCTGAACGACCGGTTCGGCGGGCGGCCGCCGCCTACTCCCGCGCTCCCTGGGTCTGCGTGGCGCCCTGACCTGTCTTCGAGCCGTTGCCCGGCACCTGGCCGCGCATGGCGTCGATGTTGGCGATGACCTGGTCGACAGGGATCTCATGATTGCGAGCCGCCTGCACCAGGTCCTCGAGCACGATGTCGCCCGCGATGTGACGGGTGTCGGGGTCTCCGCATCCACAGCTGACGCACATGGCACGCCTCCCTTTGGCTGACAGAAGCACGACGCTCCATGATGGAATCACGCTGGCAGCGGATTATATGACAGCGTTACTGGACGATCAAGTGAGGCACCAGGAGACGGATCATATCGTCGGATCCGGCCCGGAGGAGACCCGGTGGCCGGCGCGGCGCTCCGCCTTCAGCTGACGGCGCAGGGCGCGCTTCGCCTCACGCTGCTCACGTTTCTCGACGGCGCGCAGCAGCCGCTCCGCCTTGGTCTTCGTGTGCCTCATCGCTCGGCCCCCACCATCTGGGTGTCCCTCTGCGAGCGCGGCAGTCTACGCCCGTGCCGGTGGCCCCGGCAACCATGCCGCCCACGGCATCATCGTGACAATATCGTCAGGATGCTCCGATTCCGTTGACAGCACTCAGGGGACAGGATATCGCTGGCAGGCACCGGCGCTCCTGACGCCGGCTGCCCACCTCTGCTCGGGGGCTGGTCATGGGTGACATCGGCGACGAGGACCCCGCCGTCCCGGCGGCAGGCACCCACGCGGAGACGTGTCCGCGCTGCCGCACCCCGACGACGGTGGCCGAGTACGCCGGCCCCCGTGGGCCCGGTCGCCTCGTCTGCTGCCTCACCTGCGGCCGCGTGCTCTCGGTGGAGACCCATGCGGCGGCGTCCAGCGCCCCCCCCTGGACATGGAGCTCCCCGGCGCCGGCAGAGTAGCAGGGCTCGTGGCGGGGACCAGCCGGCCTGACCGCCGCCCGATCGCTCTGGATCGGCTAGAAGAGCAGGCGTCGCGGCCCGTGGACGTCCCGGTCGCGCGCCATCTCCTCGGTCTCGATCACGTGCATGACCGCGTTGATGAGCGCCAGGTGGGTGAAGGCCTGCGGGAAGTTGCCCAGGTGACGGCCCGAGCTGGGGTCGATCTCCTCCGCGTACAGCTCGAGCGGGCTGGCGTACGAGAGCAGCTTCTCGCAGAGCTGCCGGGCGCGGACGTGCTCGCCGATCTCCGAGAGCGCGGAGACCAGCCAGAAGGAGCAGATCGCGAAGGTGCCCTCCTCGCCGGTGAGGCCGTCGTCGGTGTCGGCGACGTTGTAGCGGAGCACCAGCCCCTCGATGGTGAGCTCGTCGGCGATGGCGAGCACCGTGGCCCTGATCCGCGGATCGGTCGGCGGCAGGAAGCGCAGCAGCGGCATCAGCAGCAGCGAGGCGTCGAGCGCGGTGCTCCCGTAGTGCTGGGTGAAGACGCCGCGCTCGTCGAGACCCTGACCGCAGATGTCCGCATGGATCTCGTCGGCTGCGGCCTGCCAGCGAGTGGCGTCCGCATGCTCCTCGCGGATGCGGGCGAGCCGGGCACCACGGTCCGCCGCCACCCAGCACATCAGCTTCGACGAGGTGAAGTGCCGGCGCTCGCCGCGCACCTCCCAGATGCCGTGGTCGGGGTCGCGCCACGCCCGCAGCGCATTCTCCACCTGGTGCTTCAGGATCGGCCACAGGCGCTCGTGGAGGTGGTCGCGCGAGCGCGCGTGCAGGTAGACGGACTCCACGACCGCGCCCCACACGTCGTGCTGGCGCTGCTTGTAGGCGTCGTTGCCGACGCGCACCGGGCGTGCCCCTCCGTACCCGTGGAGGTGGTCGAGCACCAGCTCGTCGAGGTGCCGCTCGCCGTCGATGCCATAGACGATCTGGAGGTCGTGGTCGCTCTCCGCGAGGTCGGCGATGTAGTAGAAGAAGTCGTTCGCCTCCCACTCGTAGCCGAGCGAGTACAGGCCCCAGAGGGCGAAGCAGGAGTCGCGGATCCAGCAGTAGCGGTAGTCCCAGTTGCGCTCGCCGCCCGGCGTCTCGGGGAGCGAGGTGGTGGGAGCGGCGATCAGCGCGCCGGTGTTCGCGTAGGTGAGGCCCTTGAGGGTCAGCGCGCTGCGCTGCAGGTAGCTGCGCCAGCGGTGGTCGGGGAAGTGCCCTCGCGCCAGCCAGTGCTGCCAGTGGTGCGCCGTCCACACCAGGCAGCGGTAGGCCTCCTCGTACGTCGCCGGCGGCGCGTGCTCGCTCCAGGACAGGGCGCAGAAACGGGTCTCGCCCTCCTTCAGCAGCGTCCTCGCCGTCGCCCGCGGCCCCTCGAAGCCGACGCGCATGTCGGTGGTCAGCCGCAGCTCGAGATCGACGGTGTCCGCACGGGCGACCCCCTGGTGATAGCCCATGTCGGTGTAGTCCCAGCGCGCCCGCCGCCGCCCGTAGTCGAAGACCGGCTCACAGTCGAAGACCAGCTGGACCTCGCCCTGGACGCAGCGCACGGTGCGCAGCAGCACGTGGTCGGCGTCGTAGTCGGTGGGCGAGCGGCGACAGGTGCGCGAGAGCTCGTCCTTGTGGTGCCACTGGCCGATCAGGAGCACGTCGCGCACGATCGCCCAGCCCGCCTCCGACTCCCAGCTGGTCTCGAGGATCATCGTGCCGGGGAGGTACCGGCGCGACGCCGGCACGGTCACGCCGGCCGGACCGAGGCGGAAGCCGCCGGCGCCGCGGTCGAGGATGGCGCCGAAGATGCTCGGCGAGTCCATCCGCGGCACGCACATCCACTCCACGTTGCCGCTGGGCGCGATGAGGGCCGACACCTCGCAGTCGGAGAGGAAGCCGTAGTCGGCGATCGGCGGAAACGGCGAGGCGCC
>JAQBPH010000149.1:0-8630 GCA_028287625.1 Chloroflexota bacterium
GCCGAGGGCAAGAGCGCGGCAGCGCGCCGGCGCCGCCGCCGTCCTTCCGGCCGGCGCGGGCGCGGCGGGGGCGGGGGCGGAGGCGGCGAGGGGGCCTCACCAGGGCCTCCACGAGCCGCAGTGCAGAGGACCCTGCAGTCCGCTTCTGCATGGCTAGTCGCTGAGCTCGGCCACCTGGTCGAGGATCTCGGCGCGCGTGTACGCGGTGAGGTCGAGGGCGTCGGCGATCCGCTCGAGCAGCGCCGCGGTGAGAGTGTGCAACCCGAGTTTCGATCTTGGAGATCCGCGACTGCGTGACCCCGAGCCTGCTGGCCATGGCCGTCTGGTCGAGACCCGCAGCCCTGCGCAACTCTCGGAGTCGCATTCCCAGGGCGACACGGCGTCGCTCATAGGGGGGTCAGCCGCCCGTCGTCCTCTCCCGGAGATACGACGGTACGGCGTCGGCTCACGTCAGCCTGCGATCCTCTGCGTGGCGGGGAAGGAGGCCAGACGGGTCGACCGGCAGGCTGCGCAGCGCGGCCAGGTAGTCCCGCAGCGGTACCGAGTGGCTCACAGCAAGGTCGCGCAGCGATCGGCATCGACCAACCTCCGCAGACTCCGTGACGATGTCGGCGCCAAGCCACTGGCCGTCCGGCGCGTAGTGCATGACCGCGGCGACTTTGTCGTCGAGGAGCCAGAAGTCGCTGGGCTGTCGCCCGAATGGTGTGTCCTCCCACGATGGGCGGTGCAGGATGCGGACGTCCTCGCCAGCAGGCACGGTCATCGAGTAGCCCCACTCCAGCTCGTAGCGGAGGTACGGCGTCAGCGGGCCGACGATCACATGCACGCGGACCATCTCCTTGCCGGCAGCACGCTTCTGCCGCAAGCCGTCCAGCCAGGCGTCGAACCCCGGGTCGTCGGGCGGCTGCGGCTCGCCGCGGAGGAAGGCAGCGAAGCTGGGCTCCTCCTCCTCGACCAGATACCGGTCGAGCGCCTCCAAGCGGAAGGCGCTCCGCTCGAAGTCGCGCAGCAACTCGCCCAGGGTGCTCACCGCACCACCTGGTCGATGAGCCGCAGGGCCTCCCGGACCAGACTGATGGGAAGCCTGGTCACCCACCGCCGCCCGGAGGCCGCCTTGGGGCGCGCCCACGAGCGGATCTCCCGGCCCAGGGGATGCGGGCCGCATGGATTGATGGTGCAGGACGTCCGTGGGACGTTGTGCGTGGAGAGGACGCTCATGGCGGCGCATCACGTCGCATCTGCCGGAGAGTCAGCAGGGCGGCGACGGTATGGGCCGCTCTGATGTCATCGTCGGTGATCAGGCGTGGTACGTCGTCCAGAGGTACCCATTCCACCCGGTCTGATTCATGCGCGTCGACGGGAGGCCTGATGTACCTCACGCGATCCGTCCAGCAGACGTGATGTCGTGCGTCGGAGAATCCACTGGATACCTCCAGCGTCATGAGGTGCTGGAGGTCCGCCGCCTCCCAGCCCGTCTCCTCCAGGGCCTCCCGCCGTGCCGCCTCGGTGATCTCCTCGCCCTCCTCCACCTTCCCCGACGGGAGCTCCCAGCCCCAGGAGTCCGGGATGAAACGGTGGCGCCACAGGAGAAGGACCTGGTTCTCGTCGTTCAGGAGTGCGGCGATCGCAACCGGAGGCTGGCGAAGGAGGTAGTGATGGAGATGACGGCCGTCAGGCAGTTCCACATCGGCGAGGTTCAGACTGAACCATTGGTTCGCGCTCACGGTCTTCTCACTGATCGTGTTCCAACGCAAGGGGAGGTTCTCCTCAGAGCGGTCGAGAGCAAGTCTCGCGTCGAGTTTCCGAGACGGCGCGTACCGCACCGGCCGACCGATGCTGGCTGATGCCGTTCCGGATGGCCGCAGCTTCAGCGGGCAGCAGTATCGACGGTCTCGTCAGACGGTTCTGGTACCGGATCTGCGCGCACGGGCCGGGCGGTCAGGCGGACGTCCACCCCCAGCCGTCTCACATCGTCCAGTCGGAAGCGCTGTGCGTCGCCGATGGTGGCAGCCCCAGTGCCGGCCAACGCCGGCAGACCTCCTCCGCCGATGGCAAGCGGAGCCAGGTAGGCGATCACTCGATCGACGAAACCCGCCGCGAGGAACGACCCCGCCAGTGTTGGTCCGCCCTCGAGCAGGACTGAGCGTACGTCTCGATTGAAGAGAGCAAGCAGAAGCGACCTGATATCCAGACCGGCGGGGGCTCGAGGGACCCTGACGATGGAGGCGTGGCCCTCGAGCTGGCTCGCAGTTGCGTCCTCGGCGATGGCGATCAGCGTAGGCGCCGTGCTCTCGAGCACTCGCGCGGTGACCGGTGTCCGTCCCTCGGTATCGACCACGACGCGCAGGGGTTGGTGACGAATGCCGTCACCCCGCGCGGTCAGCTGTGGATCGTCCGCCCTGATGGTCCCCGCCCCCACGAGCACGGCATCACACTCGCCTCGCAGACGATGAGCGTCCGCCCGAGCTTCCGCGCTCGTGATCCATTTGCTGGTTCCGTCTCGTGCCGCAACCCTGCCATCGAGGGAGGCGGCGTATTTCCACGTGACGAATGGGCGGGCAAGGCGCGTCGAGAGAAGCCACACCTCGTTGCCGGCAGCCGCCTCCTCCTCGAGAACGCCAGCCTCCACATCCACGCCGGCGGCGCGGAGCGCTTCAGCGCCGCCGTCGTGGCCGACGATCGGATCGGCGACCGCGTACACGACCCGGGCCACCCCAGCGTCCAGCAGGGCCTTCCTGCACGGAGGCGTTCTTCCGTAGTGGTTGCAGGGCTCCAGGCTCACCACGGCGGTACCGCCTCGGGCGCGCTCGCCAGCAGCGCGCAACGCGTGAACCTCGGCATGAGGCTCGCCGGGTCGCTCGAAGAAGCCCTCGCCTACCACCACATCCTGAGCATCGAGGATGACGCAGCCCACGATCGGGTTCGGGCTGTTCGTCCCCAGTCCACGCTTCGCGAGCTCGATCGCTCGTCGCATGGCGGCGAACTCGGCCTGGCTGGCCACTAGCCCCGCCTCATGCCGTGGCGAGCGATTCCCGGAAGTCCCGGACCGCCGGCCGGCTTCCGTGGGAGGCCAGACGCCGATCGAGGTCCCCCAGTCGTGCGAGGGTGCGCGCGCAGCGCGTGCTCAGACCGATCTGTGCCGCGTCGCGACCGATGGTGGCGGCCTGGTCGGGATCGTCGTTGGCCAGGTGTGCCAGAGCGCACTTCGAGAGGAACAGCCCCCTGTCCCTCTCGAAGGATGCAGGCCACAGCGCCAGCTCCCGCTCGAAGACGGAGACGGCCAGCCGCGGCTGCCCGAGTTCCAGCAGGGCGGTGGCCCTCTGGGCCTCGATGTGCCTCTCCGTGCAGAAACCGCCGAGCTCGGACGCGACGTGATCACCGTCGTCGCCCGCCACGACGAGGTGAAGCGCCTGGTCGAACATGCGCTCGCTCTCACGAAGGTTCCCGGCCAGCGCGTGCCCGTGAGCCTCCTGCTGCACGGCCGCAGCGCGCACCCGGCACGTGAGCCCTTCGTTCCTCTGAGCGGCCTGCGCCAAGCCTATGGTCTCGGAGGCATCACCCGCATCCATTGCAAGCTGTGCCTTTCGCATGAACACGTACGACACCAGAAGCTGGTCATCCGCCTCATGCGCCGACGCGATCGCTCGGTCCGACCACCAGAGCGCCTCACGCGCATTGCCGATGTTCTGGTGAAGCCATCCAGCCAGCTCCTCGTACAGCGCGCCAAGCCGAAGGAAGTCGGACCGCATCGGTGCGGGAGCGCTCCCGCACATTCCATCGATGAGCGCAATGCGTTCCGTGACCGTTCCGATGAGGTGGCTCGACCCGAGCAGGTTGTCCTCCTCGACGAGAACTCGACGGAACGAGTGGAGGTGCTCGACGATGGCCGGATTCGCGCGCTGACGCGACCCGAGCACGCTGATGGCGGGTACGGCGAGCACACCCATGGCAGCGGCCGTCGCACGAGCGAGGAGCTCGCGTCGGGTCATCTCCTCCGGCGTCATCTCCGCAAGTCTGACGGTTCCCTGGCACCGGACGGAGGACTGAGGCGCCGGCTCATCCTCAGAGCCTGGTTGCACGGCGCCATCGGCCAGCACCAACCCTGAGTTGCGCGCTCGGCCCCGGGGTACAAGTCCGAGCTCATCCGCTGACCTTCCCAGGCAGGAGCACAGAATCCGACGGGTCTCCGGGTTCAGTCAGTGTCCCTGCTCCGCCCTCAGGATCGTCTTCGGGGATAGTCTGGTCCTCTCGGCAAGATCGTCGATCGACCAATGGCGTGCCTCTCGCTCGCTTCGGAGCCGGTGCTGGCGCACGGACCCCGTGGTCATGACTGGCGTTCCCGGGAATCGAGAGGAAAATGAGAGCGATCAGGGATGGAACTGTCTGCGGCGCATGGATGACTGTAGCCGGCGATGTTCACTGTCGCACGACCGTGTTGCTCAGAGCCTCTCGCGACTGATCTCGAATTGGGCAGACCCCGTCGAGCGGGACGGTGCTCATCGCGTCAGCGGCGCAATCGCGAAGTTCAGCTCGTTCATGTCTATGTGTTGTCTGCGTTTGTATGTCGGTACGCAAGTGTATCTCGGCTGTGCAGCCGCCGGCAGGCAGGATCTGCACGCCCATCCGGACGTAGCCGGTCGGAGCCGCATGGCAGGAGATTGGCACGATGTCGACGTCCTGTCCAGCATGACGCGCAATCCGCCGCGCTCGGACAGAGCGTGGCGGCCGTGGAGGTGGAGCGAGGTGGAGGATTGGGCGGACTTCATGCAGGAGGGTGGGGACGAGCAGGTCGAGGTGGGCTCGACGGTGCGCGTGCGCGACGCGTGGGGCGAGGAGGAGTACACGCTGGTGGCACCCACGCAGTCGGACGCCGCCAGCGGTCGCATCTCCATCGAGTCGCCGGTGGGCAGGGCGCTCCTCGGACGGAGACGGGGTGACCGGATTGAGGTGCAGACCCCCGGAGGTCTGAGGGTGCTGAGCATCGTGGATGTGGCCGGTCTGGGCCCGGATCTCGACCGCCGCAGCTCGGGTCCGCGCCGCCCATGAAGGCGGGCCTACGGCACAGGATCGCGCTCGAGGAGAGGCGTCAGCGGCGCGAGGAGAAGCGTGAGGAGCGTCGGCTCCGCCGAGAGCTGCAGCGCCGGGCCGCACTACCCCGTCATCCCGAGGGTGGACCCCGGTCGCCCGCTTTCTCCGATGACCGCGAGGGCTGAGCCGTGACTCCTCCTGCTGGGGACGTACTGATGACCGACGCTCTCATCCCGCCACGCGCGCCCGGCCGATGCCCAGACCGATCAGTCGCCCGGGCAGGTCGCGGACCAGGGGCACTCGCGGCAGCGCTCGCAGCGCCCAGGGGACGGAGTGCGTCGCCCTGCGCTGTACCGGAGCGAACACGCGCCGCTGCATCTGCGCCTGGACGAGCTGGGTCAGCGCGGTGGGCAGCTGGCGCCGTCGCTGGACGCTCGCCAGATCACGCTCGGTGAGGCGGCCCGACCGCAGCGGTCCCGCGAGGAGATTGGCGGCGACCACCGCGTCCTGGACGGCGAGATTGATGCCCACGCCACCGACCGGCGACATCGCGTGAGCGGCGTCGCCGATGCACAGCAGCCCGGCCCGGTGCCAGCGGCGCAGCCGGTTGGCCTCGACGGTGAGCAGGTGCACCTGCTCCCAGCTGTCGATCTCGTCCATGCGGCCGGCGAGGAAGGGGGCGAGCGCGGAGACACGGCTGCGGAGATCGTCCAGGCCGGCGGCACGCACCTCGCGATGACCGCCCTTGGGGATGACGTAGCCGAGCTGCCAGTACGTGGTGTGGTGGATGAGCACGAGCCTGGCGCCGCCACCGATCTGGATGACGGACTCATCCGGGTCGGGGGCGCGACTCGAGACCCGGAGCCACAGGACGTCCATGGGCGGCGCGCTCGGCTTCGGCACCAGCCCCGCGGCCTCGCGGACCCGGGAATGGCGGCCGTCGGCGGCGACCACCAGGGTGGCACGCACCTCGCGGTCTCCGTCGGTGCCGCGATACCGCAGCCCGCTCACCGCGCCGTCCTCCTCGATCAGGCCGGTCACCTCCGCCTCGCGCCTCAGCTCGAACCCGGGGTACCGGGCGGCCTCCGTACTGAGGAATTCGAGCAGGTCCCACTGGGGCATGAGGGCGAGGTAGCGGTGGCGGCTGGGGAGGCGGCGGAGGTCGGCGAAGGTGACGCGCTCGTCGCCGAAGCCCAGCTGCAGCTGACTCTCCTTGTGGTGCTCGATCTGCAGCAGCCGGTCGGTGAGGACGAGGTCGTCCATCACCTCCAGGGTCGAGGGGTGGATGGTGTCGCCGCGAAAATCGCGGAGGAAGTCGGCGTGCTTCTCGAGGACCACCACGCGCACCCCGCGCCGGGCAAGAAGAAGGCCCAGCAGGATGCCGGCCGGACCGCCGCCGGCGACCGCGACGTCGACGGCCGTCCGGTCAGCCATAGAGGGCGTGGGTGAGCACGTGGATGCGGTCAGGGCCGGCGGCGGCTCGCATCGGTGCTGTCACCTCCCTAACCCGGCGGGCGGACATGGTCGGCGCGCACCCGGCACGCGGCCCGGTGCGTCAGGGATGCGCATTCGAGCGGCGCGGTGTCTGAGGCCAGCTGCTTCCGGTACGATCTGCTACATGGTAGCTAAATCGGATACCGTGAAGGTACAGCGAAATGGACGGGGCGTCAACACCCGCCGCTACGAGTCCACTCTGCGGCAGGCTCAGGCGCAGCAGACCCGCCAGGCGGTGCTGGACGCGGGACGAGCGCTGATCATCGAGCGCGGCTACGCACGGACGACGGTGCGCGCGATCGCGGAGCGCGCCGGGGTCGCCGTGGAGACCGTCTATCTCCACTTCCGATCCAAGCCGAGGCTCCTCCAGGCACTCCTGGACATCGCCACCGGCGGCGACGAGGAGCCCATCCCCGTCTACGAGCGGGAGTGGGCCCAGGAGGTGCTGCGCTCGCCGGGGGCGCGCGCCAAGCTCGCGACGTTCGCGGAGAAGATCACCGTCGTCAACGCTCAGCTCGCGCCGCTCCACCTCGCGACCAGGGCCGCGGCCGCAGCCGACGAGACGGCCGCCGAGATCTGGAGTCAGCGCAAGGCCACACGCCTCCGTGGGATGGGGATGCTCATCGACCACCTGCTCGAGGGCAGGGGCCTCCGACCCGGCGTGGAGACCGACGATGCCCGGGACAGGCTGTTCACCCTCACCTCCCCGGAGGTCTACGGGTTGCTCGTGCTCGAACTCGGCTGGTCCGCCGCGCGCTACGCCTCCTGGCTCGCCGACGTCCTCATCCAGCAGCTTCTCCCGACGTGACACGCGTGAACCTGACCACCGTCGGCAAACCGCCGGTATGAGGCGGTGCTCCGCCTTCGCGAGCTCGCCGAGAACGCAGGCGTGAGGATCAGAGGCGGTCGGCGACGAGCCTGGCCAGCTGGACGAGCGCCTGCTGGGGCAGGTTCTTCACCGTGAGCAGGGCCGCGAGAGTCGCTCCCCGTGCCACATCGACCTGAGTCCCCAGACCTGCCGGTGTGGCCAGCCGGGCGGCATCACCGATCCCGTTCAGTGGCGACCCGCCGAGCTGATCGACGCCGGCACGGGCATCGGACGCGGTCGGTTGGACCATCACCTGGAGGGTGAGCACGGGGTTGGACCCGCTCGGGGGCTGCGTATACAGGCAGAACGAGCCCTGCTGGGAACTGTTCTGCGGCGGTCGCGGTGATCGGTCCTCCGCCCAACGCCGCCTGGACGTCCGCCGCGGACAGCAGTCGGCAGGCGTCACCGAAGTCGCGCGCCGGCGCGATGACGTTGCTCTGGGGCGACTGGGACGCGGTCCGGCTGCCCGTGGCGGGGGAGCCGGTGCTCGTGCCGCCACACGCCGTGAGAGTGAGAACGACGGCAGCTCCCGCCATCACCCGACGGCCCGTCAGAGCGGCGCCCCGAGCTTCACTGGCCCAGGGCCCTGGCCGGCAGGGGAGGTATTGGCCACGCGGCTGCTCGCCCGACCCGCTGCAGCTCGGCGTACGCTCACCGCCTCTCACCGATCGTTGTTGCCGGTGTGGACGTTGATCTCCCAGGCGGCGTACACGTCGCCCGCGCCCATCCCCGGCAGCAGCAGGTACAGCAGCCACCGCACCGCGGTGTGATCGGCGTGGACCGTGCAGGCGCCCGGCGGGATGGTGATCTCGAAGGGCAGCGAGGCCGTATCCGGACCGGGGACCCCGTCGGCGAGGACGGCTCGGTGCACCGTCCACTCCCGCGCGAAGGCCCGGTCGTTGCGGTATGCGCGGCTCGCCTCCTCCCGGCGGCGGAGCTCGACGACCACCGGACCGGGGACGCCCTCGCCGGGCGGCGACACCCGTGCCGTCCCCGCAAGCCGCTCTCCCGGTCGGGCGTGAAGCGGCATCTCCAGGTGGAGGAAGTACTGGGCCCGATCGCCGCTGACGATCACGCGCTTCTCGTGAGACGAGTTGTGCGAGCGGGACGAGGCCACGCGCACGGGAACCGAACAGCGCCGTGTCCGCGCCCCCTGGAAGCGGACGCGCACCTTGACTCGGTACACGACGTGGATGCGCCGCGCCCACACCGAGGGGAGCCGGTCGGTGATGGGGAGCCG
>JAQBPH010000184.1:0-3314 GCA_028287625.1 Chloroflexota bacterium
CGAGACCAGGGTGCCGATCAGTCCGCCGGTGTTGCGCAGCCCGTCGCCGTCCTCGAGGTGCGAGGCCACCTGGCGAGCCGCGATCCCCAGCCCGACGGCGAGGACCAGCACCACCGACGAGTGACCCAGCGCGAAGCTGAAGCCCACCCCCATGGGACGGCGCCCGTCGGCCATGAACTTGCGGGTGGTGTTGTCGATCGCGGAGATGTGGTCGGGATCGAAGGCGTGGCGCAGGCCGAGCGTCCAGGCGGTCAGGCCCACCCCGATCCCCAGCGCCGGGTAGCGGGGCGCCACCAGCAGCAGGAGCATGCCGAAGCCGGCGACGTGGAGGCCCAGGACGACCGCGGCGATGAGGCCGAGCCGGCGCCGCTCCGGGGGTGCGAGCGAGCCGGCCAGCCGGCCGGGCAACCGGCGACGGCGCGACGAATGCTCGACCGGCACGGGAGCCACGGCAACTCACCTCTGACGCGGAGGGACCGCGAGTTGGCCTGGACCGTCACCGGTTTTCTGGCTTCCGCCCGGAGGGCGGCCACAGTAGCGCGACTGCGCCGGCGTTGGACCGGCTTGCCCGATGACCCAGGCCGGGAGATGGTACCCGGGTCACCGGCGACGGGTCGATGTGGGGCTCACGCTGGACGAGCTCGAGCGTCACCTCGACGAGGGCGAACCGCCGGCTGGCACGCCTGCCTCGACCTCGTCGAGCACCACCTCGCCGGCGAGCCCCCGCCGTGGGACGCGGGGCGGCGCTGGGCGGAGCTGCATCCCGGCTACGTCGAGCACCTTCCCCCCGAGGCCTCGACGATCGGGCCGCCGAACCTCCCGTAAGCGCCCCGGAGAGGTGCATGATGGGCGCATGGCAGCAGCTCAGCGGGTGCCCGCGCCGGGCACTCCGGACCACGCCTCCGCGGTCCGCGCCGCCGGCCTGCGGTGGACCCCGCAGCGCCAGCTCATCCTCCAGACGCTGCGCGAGGCGGGCGGCCGGCACATGACCGCCGACGAGGTCTGGCGGGCGGTGAGCGAGCAGTACGCGACCCTCAACCGCTCCACCGTGTACCGGGTGCTGGAGACGCTCACCGGCATCGGGCTGGTGCGCCAGACCCGGCTCGGAGGCGACACCGCCCAGTTCGAGCTCGAGAGCGACGACGCCCACCATCACCTGGTCTGCGTCCGCTGCAAGCGGATGGTGGAGATCTCCGCAGAGGATGTGGCGCCGCTTGCGCGGCGGCTGCTCGACCGGCACGGCTATCACGTCGGCGCCAGCGTGCTGACCGTCGAGGGCGTCTGCGCGGAGTGCCACGACACCGACGCCACCGTGGCTCCACCGGCGACCGACTGAGCCGCCAGCCCCGAGACCCACGGGGCATGTGGCGCCGCGCACGGGACGTCCCCTCCGCGAACGCGGTTACCGCATCGACCTCGCCGGCTGACGGCCGTCGCAGGCGATTCCCGCCCGCAGGACCGCGTCAGCGCCGAGGGCGAGGAAGAAGGACTCCAGCCGCCGGCTGATGGCGGCGATGGCCTCGGCGGAGGTGTCGAGGCGGGCGCGACCCCGGCGGGTCAGCCGGAAGCGACGGTCGTCGACCCCCGGGCGCGGGGGACAGCGCCGGACCAGCGCACCTCGCTCCAGCGAGCGCAGGCGGCGGCCCGCGCCGCGGATGTCGCAGCGGAAGCCGAACCCCTCGAGCCCGGCGGCGACCGCCCGGGCGTCGGCGGGACGCTCGCTCAGGATCAGGAGCATGCAGGGCAGCAGGCAGCTCGCCCGCAGGGCCTCGCCGCCGGGTCCCCGCGTCTCCATGGGACGGACGCCGTCCCCGGGACCGTCGCGGCCACCCGTCACCGGCCAGGCCGCGGTGAGCTCCGCCACCGCGAGGGCACTCATTTAGTCTCTACTAAGTTGCTAGTTAGTTAGCAACAAAGTACGCGGGTGGACGGTGACTCGTCAAGCGCCGCGGGCACCTCGGAGCGCTTGAACTCCACCGCCAGTTAGGCTAGCCTTGCGCCTGCTCTTAGCTTGGACTAAGTGCTCGCTTGTGCGACGGCAAGGAGGCTGCGATGCCACGAGGGGTGCGGGGAGGGCGCGGCCTCCGTCCGCTGATGCTGGTCTTGGCCGCGCTGCTGGCGGGCTGCAGCAGCGGCGGCGACGCCACCGCCGGCAGGCTTGCGGCCGCCGCCTCCGGAGGTGGCCAGGTGCGGCTGCACTACATCGCCGCCGACGAGGTGCCGTGGGACTACGCGCCGAGCGGCCGCAACCTGATCACCGGAGCGGCCCTCGGTGACGTGGAGAGCACCTACCTGGCCAGCGGCCCCGCCCGCATCGGCCGGGTGAACCTGAAGTCCCTGTTCCGCGAGTACACCGACGCCACCTTCACCACGCTGCTGCCCCGCAGCGATGCCTGGAGGCACCTCGGGCTGCTGGGGCCGGTCATCCACGCGGAGGTGGGCGACACCATCCGGGTTGTGTTCATGAACCACACCTCGAGGCCGGCGAGCATGCACCCCCACGGCCTGTTCTACGACAAGGGCTCGGAGGGAGCACCCTACGACGACGGCGCCACCGGCGCCGCCAGGGAGGGCGACGCCGTACCCCAGGGGAGGACCCACACGTACGTCTGGCAGGTCCCGGAGCGGGCCGGCCCGGGGCCCATGGACCCCAGCTCGGTGATGTGGATGTACCACTCCCACACCGACGAGGTCGCCGACACCTACGCCGGCCTGATGGGGGTGATCGTGGTGGCCCGGCGGGGGATGGCGCGGCCCGACGGCAGCCCGCGGGACGTCGACCGCGAGCTCGTGACCATGTTCATGATCTCCGACGAGAACCGCAGCCCCTGGCTCGACGACAACATCAGGAGGTACACCACCGCGCCGTCGACGGTGAGGAAGGACGACCCCGACTTCCAGGAGAGCAACAGGAAGCACGCCATCAACGGGTACGTGTTCGGGAACCTGCCCGGGCTGGACATGCGCCGGGGCGACCGGGTGCGCTGGTACGTGATGGGCATGGGCACCGAGGTCGACCTCCACACCCCCCACTGGCACGGGAACACCGTGCTGGCCATGGGGATGCGCACCGACGTGGTGGCGCTGCTGCCGGCCACGATGGTGGTCGCCGACATGACGCCCGACGACCCCGGCACCTGGCTCTACCACTGCCACGTCGGCGACCACATCACCGCGGGGATGCTCGCCCGCTACATCGTGCGCTGACGCAGAGAGCCGAGAGCCACGCGGCTGTCGATCCGGGGCGTTTCCGTTCGTCGGAGTAGCATGAGGCCCGACGACGGGCCGTCAGGGAGACGAACAGGCCATGGCTC
>JAQBPH010000208.1:0-16604 GCA_028287625.1 Chloroflexota bacterium
CGCCGGTCACGACCTGCGGCTGCTGGCGCGGGGCACCCGCCGCGGGCCGCGCCCGGCGGGGGCGGAGTGGGTCCGCGCCGACGTGGTCGGCGGCGACGGCCTGGTGGAGGCGCTTCGCGGCTGCGACGCCGTCGTCCACCTGGTCGCCATCATCCGTGAGAAGGGGCGACAGACCTTCACCCAGGTGAACGCCGAGGGCACCGCCAACGTGGTCCGCGCCGCCACCGAGGCAGGGGTCGGCCACATCGTCCACATCAGTGCGATCGGCGTCGACCCCGACCCGCGCTACGCCTACCTCGCCTCCAAGTGGGAGGGCGAGCAGGCGGTGCGAGGCGGCGCCGTGCCCTTCACCGTGCTCCGGCCGAGCCTGGTCTTCGGCCCCGGCGACGGGTTCTTCACGGTGCTCGCCAAGCTGATCCGGCTCAACCCGGTGGTGCCGGTGGTGGGCGACGGGCGGGCGCTCTTCCAGCCCATCGCGGTCTCCGACCTCGCCCGCATCATCGCCCTGAGCATCGAGCGCGGGCCCTCCGGTGCGGTCCACGAGGTGGGCGGCCCCGACCACCTCACCTACGAGCAGATCATCGACATCATCAAGGCCGAGACCGGCAGGCGCCGGCGCAACGTGCACGTGCCGGTGGGCGCGATGCGCCCGCTCGCCGCGGTCTTCGAGAGGCTGCTCCCGAACCCTCCCGTCACCCCCGGCCAGCTGCGCCTGCTGGAGAAGGAGAACGTGACCCGGGTCGACGCGGTGGCCACGCAGTTCGGCTTCGATCCCCTGCCCTTCGAGGGCAACGCCGCCTACCTGCAGGACTACTGACCGAACGGCAGGTGGTCCGACCCGCTCCAGGACGCCAACGGCGGCCACGACCTGCGGTTGAGGCTGCACCTCCCCGGGCTGGACCACTGGCGAGGTAGCGCGAGGCTTCAGCGATTCAAGTCGCCGGGAGCCACCGCTCGCGGGCGGCGAAGGCCACCAGGACCGCACGGAGACCAGCAGGCGGCACGCCGCCGTGAAGGAATGTTCACAGCCTGACACGGGGGTGATTCCCTGGTCACAGGGTGGCGATGCGGCGAGATGCGCCCGCGGCCTGGGCGTACGGTGCCGGTGTCGGCTTCAGAAAGGGCAAACCCTCCGCGAGGAGGGGACGCAAAGCCTCGGGTCTCGACAGGAGATGGCCGGGCTGCCAACGAAGTGACTGGCATGGGCCGACAGCTTGGAGGGATGCTGTCATGGCCCCGGAGACGACCGCGCAGGCGAACGAGACCCTGGAGACCCACCAGCCGCGCCGGCGCCGGCCCGGCTCGAACCTCCTCCTCGGTGCCGCGCTGATCGTCTCCGCCACCGCCGGCTCGCTGTGGGTGACCGACGCCGGCGCGCGGGTCGCCGCCGCGGGCACCTCCGCCGCCCGGTCGATCGCTCTCCCGGCCCCGGCCGCCACCCCCGCCATCATCCTCCCGGTCCTCGCCCTGCCCACGGGGCCGGCCAACACGCTGCTCAGCGGCGACGGCACCCTGGACACCACGGTCACGACCTATGCGGACTGCAGCGGCGCCACCGAGCTGACCCACGACACCGCGGCGATCGACACCTGCGTGAACGGCCGCATCTACTTCGTCGGCCACAACGCCGGCGTCTTCACCCCGCTGCTCGACCTCGGCACCGGGTCCGTCATCACCTGGTACGACAGCGGCGGCGCCGCCCACCGGCTGCGGATCGTCGCGGTGCGCGACAACTGGCTGCGCGACAACGGCGTGCCACCGCTCGCCAACGGCAACGTCGTCGCCCAGTTCCAGACCTGCGAGACCGCCTACCCCGACGGCTCGCACGACCGCATCCTCGACGCCGTCCCGGCCTGACTCAGTCGCTGACGGCCTTCCCCCCGGGCTCAGGGCAGCACGAACGGCTTCTTCACCACCTCGTCGAGCACGAAGATCGTCTGCGTGCCCTGGACCATGGGCAGGCTCTGGAGGCGCTCGAGGACGACGTCGCGGAGGGTCTCGACGTCGGGGGCGCGCACCAGGATGAGGGCGTCGTGGGTGCCGGTGGTGAGCGCGCAGTACTCCACCTCGGGCATCTCGACGAGCTCGGTGCGCAGCGCCCGCCAGTCCGGCTGGCGCACCGACAGGAGGACCAGGGCGGCGACGCCCAGGCCCATGCGGCGGCTGTTCACCCGCGCGGTGAAGCCCTCGATCACCCCCTCCTCGCGGAGCCGCAGCAGCCGGGTGTAGGCATTCGCCCGCGACACCCCGACCCGCTCGCCGAGGGCGGCGATGCTGATCCGGCCGTCGTCGCGCAGCACCTCGAGGATGCGGCGGTCGATCCGGTCGAGGGCAGCGGGCTCCTGCGCTCTGGCCACGGAGCCGGACCTTAGACGACGGGGGCGAACGCAAGAAAGACCCACCCTCGAGCGTCGGACGGATGAGGGGGACGCCAGCAGGTCAGGTCTGCACCGGCGCAGATCGGGGCGTGACGACCTCGGGGGGGTCTGCCCATGGTCAGAGGACCGCTTCGTCGAGCGCTCACCGCCGTGATCGCCACCGGCACCCTGGTGGCAGGCGCGGCGAACCTCCACGCCGCCGTCCTCGACAGGCCGTCCCTCCCCGCGGTGGTGCAGCTGGCCCAGAACGTGCTTCCGGGCCTCGACAGGCTGGTCGCCCAGGCCCTGCCCCCGGCCTCGACGCCCCTCCACATCGGCGTCGGCCTCGCCCCCTCCGACCCGGCCGGCGAGCAGGCGCTCCTCACCGCCCTCTACGATCCGGCGAGCCCCCTCTACCACCACTTCCTCACCCCCGACCAGGTGGCCTCGCGCTTCGGCGCCTCGCCCGAGCGGGTCTCCGCCGCGGTCGCCTGGCTGCACGGCGCCGGGCTCGAGGTCGGGCACATCGGCTCCGGCGGCACCCTCCTCGAGGCGGTCGGCGCCGCCGGCCAGCTCGACCGGCTGCTCGGCACCACGATGCGCTCCTACAGCGCAGGGGGCACCGTCTTCCTGGCCAACGACCGGCCGCCGAGCGTGCCGAGCGCCCTGGGGGTGATCTCGATCGTCGGGCTGAACACCCTGCAGCACTTCTCCACGCCGAAGAGCACCACCTCGGCCGCGAGCGCGCGGACCCGGCCCGGCGCCGCCCCCGCCCCCGGCGGCCTGTACACCGGCACCTACACGCCCCAGGACCTCTGGTCGCTCTACCAGCAGCCCGCCGAGAACCAGGGGCAGGGCCAGACCATGGCGATCTTCGGCGCCGGCGCCACCGACCCGGTGATCGCCAACCTGCGCCGCTTCGAGGACCTGAACCACCTGCCCCACGTGCCGCTGGTGGTGAAGCACACCGGGGCGGGCCCCTGGAACGACAACTCCGGCGAGGGTGAGTGGAACCTCGACACCCAGGCGAGCACCGGCATGGCCCCGCTGGTCCGCCAGGAGCAGCTGTACTTCGGCTCCTCGCTCAGCGACGCCGAGGTGGCGACGATGTTCTCGACCTGGGTCAGCGACCCCGACGGTCCCCGCCAGGCGAGCGCCTCCTTCGGCGAGTGCGAGACCAACCCGCTCAACGTCATCACCGGCAACCCGCTCGCCAACCCGCTGCCCAACGCCGGCCAGGCACTGGGCAACAACCTCGAGCCGGTGGCCGAGCAGACCCTCCTCCAGGGCACCCTGGAGGGCCGCACCCTCTTCGTCTCCACCGGCGACACCGGCTCCTCGTGCCCCATCGCGGTGCTCCCCGTCATCGGCGCCGGCAACGGCGTGCTCAACCAGGTCGTCCCCCTGCAGAACTACCCGGCGGCGAGCCGCTACGTGGTCGCGGTGGGCGGCACGGTCCTCTACTCGAAGGACGGCACCAGCCCGCGGGAGCGGGACCTCGAGTACGCCTGGCCCTTCGGCGGCGGCGGCTCGGCCCTCTTCATCCCCCGCCCCGACTACCAGAGGGGCGTGAGCGCGGTGAACCATCCCTGCGTGCTCGGCTCCGGCCTGCTGCAGGTCTTCGCCCCCGGCACGGTGTGCCGCGGGCTGCCCGACGTGAGCGCGCTCTCCGGTGACGTGGTCGGCAACGGCTACACCGTGGTCACCGACATGGTCCCGGGCACCTCCGGAGGCACCAGCCTCTCGGCCCCGCTCTGGCTGGGGATGTGGACCCGGATCCAGGCGGCGGCGCCCGACCAGGCGCACGGCCTCGGCTTCGCCAACCCGCTCCTCTACGCCAGGGGCACCAGCCCGCACTACGCCCAGGACTTCCACGACATCACCGTCGGCACCAACGGCCTCTACGCCGCCGGCACCGGCTGGGACTACGTCAGCGGCTTCGGCACCCCCAACCTCACCAACCTGATGCGGGACATCGCCGGGACCACCGCCCCGGCGGTCACCGCCGGGCCGCCCGCGGTGCCCGACCCGGCGCTCGCCACCCCGTGCGGAGCCGCCTTCGTGACCCCCGCCGGCAACGCCACCGATCCCCTCACCGGCGCCCCGATCCCGCAGATGGACCTGACCCGCGGCGAGCTCTCCCTCACCCCGGACGGCACCGCCCTGCGCGCCGTGCTCACCGTGGCCGACCTCACCGGCCAGGTGCCGTCGATCGCCCAGAGCGCCGACTACTCCCTCTACTGGACCTACGCCGGCACCACCTGGTACGCGCACACGAGGATCGACCGCCTCGGCGGCACCACCTTCGAGGACGGTCGCGTCGGCGGCGGCAAGGCGGCGACCCACGTCGACGCCGGCCGCATCGTCGCCGGCGGCCCGGGCCTCATCGAGGTGGACGTGCCCGTGGGGAACGCCGGCAACCCGCCCGCGGGCGCGCGCCTCGCCTCTCCGTACGGCGTGGCGTCGATGCAGGTGGCCACCCTGAAGCTGACCGTCGACGCCGGCGGTGGCCAGAACGACGCCGCCGCGCTCCCCTGCGGCAGCGCCGCGCCCGCGCCGGCCAGGCCGCCCGCGGCGGCCCCGGCACCGCTGCCCCTCCCCGTGCCCCTTCCGCTCCCCGCGGCGCCGCTGCCGGTCCTGGGAGCGCCCGCCCCCACGGCTCCGGCCTCGCCCGCTCCGGGGCTGACCGTCCTCGGGATCCCCATCAGCCTCGGCGGCCCCGCCCCGGCGGCGCCGAGGACCAGCTCCGGGGGACTGATCCCACAGCTCCTCCACCTGCTCGGGTAGCCCCCCGCCGCGGACGCGACGAGGCCGCCGGCATGGTGCCGGCGGCCTCGGGAAGGGGGAGAGGGACGAGGGGCTGAGGGGCTACGCCGCCGCGGCGGCCCTGGGGTGCGGGCTCGCCGCCATCACCTTGACGATGCGGTCCTTCGCCGTGGCCAGGAGCTTCGTCTCCCGGGCGGCGGTGATGGTGCCCGTGGCGCGGGTGGCGTCGAGGCGCCTGGTGACGGCGTCGAGCGCGGCATCGCGGACCGCCTGCGCCCGGGAGCCGGCGATGGCGTCCAGGCTCTTCCCCGCCCTGACCTGGGTGCGCACCTGCTTCACGCTCAGCCCGGTCTGCGTCGCCACCAGCTGCACGAGCTCGTGACGGAGGGCGAGGCCGGCGCGGTGCCGCTTGGCGTTCGCGGGCTTCTGACCGGGAACGGGCGGGGTCTTCAGCGCCGGCGACGCGCTCGTCGCCGCGACGGGAGAGGAGGCCAGCACCTGGGGCACCGCCGCGGCACCGATGCCGGCGGCGGTCAGGAGGCCGGCGCCGGCGAGGGCGAGACGGGCGAGGGTGAAACGGGGACGGATCATGCGGCGGAGCTCCGAGGCGGGGTGGGCGGAAGGGGCGTTGGCGGCAGTGTCCCCTCGACCCCCCCGCAGAACGCTGAGCCCACGCTGAGAAGCGTCCAGCACACCACATCCGGACACGCCATGGCAGAGACGTTCTGACATATCTGCCGCACAGAATCGCCGTTGCATCTTCATTAATCGCGGTGTCATCGACAGATCTCGGAGATCAGCAGCATACTGATGCCGGATCATCCAGATCCTCTCGCTGTTCTGGAGGTGGTAGCGACATGGCGATGCTCGTCCACGAGCCGGCGGGCGGCCACGGACCCGGGTGGGACCGGTTCCTCGCCCGGGTGCGGGCGACGGTCATGGATCACCCCGTGGTCACCGACAACCGCTACTGCGCCTGGTTCTCCGAGGGGGAGGCCAGCCGTGAGCAGGTCCGCGACCTCGTCCAGCAGTTCTCGGTCTTCAGCAACCTCTTCATCGTCGCCCAGCTCCTGAAGACCATCAACGCGCCCAGCCTCGCCCAGGCGCGCTGCGCCAAGGAGATCCTGGTCAACGAGCTCGGGGTGGTCTTCCGCTCGGGACGCACCACCCCGCGTCCCAGCGTCGTCCCCGCCGGCGAGGACGAGATGGAGCGCCTCGGCGACCCCGCCCTGGTCTCCACCGAGGGCACCGTCGACGGCGGCACCTATCACTTCACCGCCGCCCACCTCGAGTGGCTGACCAAGGTGGCCGAGCCGCTGGGGCTGGGCTTCGGCGACATCGGCAAGCGCCGCCACGGCTGGCCGACCACCCTGCACTTCTGCGACGAGCTGGCCCGCATCTACGGCAGCGAGGACCCGGACATCGCCGAGGGCGCGTCCTTCGCGGTGGAGCACTGGGCCGCCGCCGGCTTCTGGAAGCAGCTGATCGCCGGCCTCGACCGCTTCCGCGACCGCGAGTGCCCCGAGCTGCGCCTCTCCTTCTTCACCTGGCACGACCGGGTTGAGGACCAGCACGCCGCCCACACCGTGGACGAGCTGGTGGAGGCGTATGCGCGGCCGGACTTCGACGAGGAGAAGTTCCTCGAGGGGGCCCGCGAGATGCTCGACGGCGTCAGGGTCTTCTGGGACGGTCTGGAGGAGCGGAGGCGCGCGGCATGACCGAGACGGCACTCCCCACGGCGGGCACGGACGCCCCGGTGCTGCTCGGCACCGACCACGTCGAGCTCTGGGTGGGCAACGCCCGCCAGGCCGCGCACTTCTACCGCAGCGCCCTCGGGTTCGACGTGGTCGCCTACGCCGGGCCGGAGACGGGGGTGCGCGACCGCGCCTCCTACGTGCTGCAGCAGGGCCACATCCGGCTGGTGCTCACCGCGGCCCTCGGGCCCGAGGGCGCCGTCGCCGAGCACGTCCGGCTGCACGGTGACGGGGTGAGGACCATCGCCCTGCGAGTCGACGACGCCGCCGCGGCGTTCGAGGCGGCGACCGCGCGCGGCGCCCGTCCGGTCGAGGAGCCGCACCGCATCGAGGACGCCTCGGGCGCGGTGTGGAGCGCCGCGGTGGCCACGTTCGGCGACACCGTCCACCGCTTCGTCGAGCGCAGCGGATACTCCGGCCCCCACCTCCCCGGCTACCGCGAGGACCGTCGCACCGCCCTCGGGGTGGGTCTCCGTTTCATCGACCACACCGTGGGCAACGTCGAGGTGGGTCGCATGGACCCCTGGGTCGACTGGTACCACACCGTGTTCAACTTCGACGTCTTCCAGGAGTTCGACGAGAACGACATCGCCACGCGGTACAGCGCGCTGCGATCGAAAGTCACCCGCGACCTGGGAACGATGATCACCTTCCCCATCAACGAGCCCGCCACGGGACTGCGGGTCTCCCAGATCCAGGAGTACCTGGACTACTACCGCGGGCCGGGCGTGCAGCACATCGCCCTCCACACCGACGACGTGGTCGACACGGTGCGGCGGATGCGCGACGCCGGCGTGGAGTTCCTGACCGCCCCGGCCACGTACTACGAGTCGCTGGCGCCACGGCTCGCCGCCCACGACGTGTCCGAGGACCTCGACCACCTGCGCGAGCTGGGCATCCTCGTCGACTTCGAGGAGGACGGGTACCTGCTGCAGATCTTCACCCGTCCGGTCGGAGACCGTCCCACCCTCTTCTACGAGGTCATCCAGCGCCGCTGCGCCCGCGGCTTCGGCAAGGGCAACTTCAAGGCGCTCTTCGAGGCCATCGAGCACGAGCAGGCGGCCAGGGGAAACCTGTGAGGCGCCGCTGATGCGCTCGTACATGCGTCTCGGCGAGGTGCCGCGCAAGCGGCACATGCGGGTGGAGCGCGAGGGGCGGCCGGTCTTCGAGGAGCTGTTCGGGCGCGAGGGCTTCAGCGGCCCGTCGTCGCTGCTCTACCACCGCGGCATGCCCGAGGCGGTGCACGACATCGCCCCCGGCCCCGACGACACCGCCGCCCGCGAGCTCGAGCAGGTGCACGGCCACTCCCACATCGAGGCGTGGCGGCTGGGCCCGCAGGGCGACGCGGTCAGCGGCCGGCGCTGGCTGCTGGTCAACGACGACGTCCGCATCGGCGTCGCCGCTCCCGCCCACCCCCAGGAGACCCTCTACGTCAACGCCTCGGCCGACGAGGTGCTCTTCCTCCACCGGGGCTCGGGCACGCTGCGCTCGCAGTTCGGCCGGCTGCCGCTGCGCCGGGGGGACTACGCGGTGATCCCCCGCGGCACCATCCACCGCCTCGACCTCGACGACCCCGCCGCCTCCCGCATCCTGGTGATCGAGTGCGCCGGCATCGTCGACTCCCCCGACCGCTACCGGGCGCGCAACGGCCAGCTGCTCGAGTCCGCCCCCTACTCGGAGCGCGACGTGCGCGGCCCGGTCGACCTGGAGAGCGCCGAGGGACCCGCCGAGGTGTGGATGAAGCGCGGCGGCCGGGTCACCCGCTACTGCCTCGACCACCATCCCTTCGACGTGGTCGGCTGGGACGGCACCGTCTATCCCTGCGCCCTCTCGGTCCACGACTTCGAGCCCCGCGCCGGGCGCTTCCACGTGCCTCCGCCGACCCACCAGGTCTTCCAGGCCCCCAACCTGGTGATCTGCAACTTCGTGCCCCGCAAGGTCGACTGGGACCCCGAGGCGGTGGCCCTCCCCTACCACCACTCCAACCTCGACTCCGACGAGGTGATGTACTACGCGGGCGGCAACTACAGCGCGCGCCGCGGCATCCAGGAGGGATCGATCACCCTCCACGTCGGCGGCGTCCCCCACGGTCCCCAGCCGGGGGCGCTGGAGGCGACCCGCGACGCGCCCCGCGAGACCGACGAGCTCGCGGTGATGATCGACACCTTCCGCCCGCTCCACCGCACCACCACCGCACGGCAGGTTCTGGACAGCGCCTACCCATTCTCCTGGCACAGGTCGTGAGCAACGAGGGGATGCTGTCGCGCTGGACGGCGGCGCAGCTGGAGGCGGGGAGCTGGGTCCGCCGCATGTTCTGCGAGGGCGAGCGGCTGCGCGCCCTGCACGGGCCCGACGCCGTCGCCGACCTCGCCCTCGGCCAGCCGCTGGGCGAGCCCGTCGACGCCGTGCGCGCCGCCATCCAGGCCGCCGCCGCCGAGCGTGGCGCGGGACGCTTCGGCTACATGCCCAACCTCGGCTTTCCCGAGGTGCGGGCCCTGGTCGCCGCCGGCGCCGGCGTGGACGTCGGCCCCGAGTGCATCGCCCTCACCGGCGGCGCCGGCGCCGCCATCTGCCTGGCGCTGCGGGCCTTCGTCGACCCCGGCGACGAGGTGGTCGGCGTGGTGCCGTTCTTCGGCGAGTACCGCGCCTACTGCGCCTCCGCCGGCGCCACCTGGGTGACCGCCACCTCGGCGGCCGGCTTCGGGCTCGACCTCGGCGCGATCGATCGCGCGCTCACCCCCCGCACCGCCGCGCTCATCCTCAACACCCCGTGCAACCCCTCGGGGCACGTCGCCACCGCCACCGAGCTCGGGGGCCTCGCCGCCCTGCTCGAGCGCCACCGGCGCCGCCACGGGCGGCGGGTGGTGCTGATCGTCGACGAGGTCTACCACCGCCTGGTCTATCCGCCCGCGGTGCACGTCCACCCCTTCGCGGTGCACCCCGCCACGGTGCTGGCGCGCTCGTTCTCGAAGGACCTCGGGCTCGCCGGCGAGCGGATCGGCTACCTCGTCCTCCACCCCGACCTGGCCACCCCCGAGGTGATGCGCGGGCTGGAGCTCTGCCAGCGCGCCCTCGGCTTCGTCAACGCCTCGGCGACGATGCAGCGGATGCTCGTGCACCTGCCCTCGCTCGAGGTCGACGTCGCCCCGTACCTGGCCCGCCGCGACCTCGCCGTGGGCCTCGCCCGCGCGGCCGGGCTGGAGGTGGCCGAGCCCCAGGGCGGCCTCTACCTGTGGGTGCGCGCCCCCGGGGGCGAGGGCCTCGCCGTCGCCGGCGCCCTGGCGCAGCGGCGGGTGCTGGTCGCCCCGGGCACCGCCTTCGGCATGGACGGCTGGCTGCGCATCTGCTTCACCGCCCCGGTCCCCGCGCTGCGGCGGGGCCTCCGGGTGCTCGGGGAGCACGCCCTCCTCCACCCCTCGCTGGAGATGAGCGCGTAACCGCTCCGCGGCGGCGCCACGTACCGACCTCAGGGGAGGTCCGAGCAGTACGTGGACGGATGGTTGTGGAAATCGTTGGATCCCCAGCCGGGGGGCGATGGCATGTTGGGGGCCTGTGCCAGGCGGAAGCACTGGTCGCGGGACGAGTGCAGCGGGTTTCGCAGGATGTCGAGGATGTCGGGGTAGTGCCCGCCGAGCAGCGTCTGGTCGGTGGCGAGGATGCCCCAGTACTGGCACGTCCAGCCATTTGCGTCCGTGTATCTCTGCACGCCGCTCGAGTTGCCCGGCAGGGTGAACGAGCCGGGCTCGGGCTGGGTGGTGTTGAGCGGGTTGCCACCAGGGCATGCGAACGGGCCGCCCTCGGATCTCATCCACCGTGCGATGGCGTCGATGTTCGGCCCGGTGGTCGGCCCGCCGACCCCACCGGCCGGAGCCTGCGGCTGGAAGCCGAGGATCGCCGCCGCGAAGGTGCCGGCGTCGCAGGCATTGTTGCCCCAGCAGAATCGCTGGTTGTCCGCAGTGTAGGTCGCCCACACGGGCGTGCCGCCAGCGGAGACGATGACGAGGTTGCCGTCGTCCTGGACCGCGAGGTGGCTGCCCGGGAAGCCGTCGGTGTGGCTGCTCCAGCGGGCCACGCCGCCTGAGGTGTAGACGACGAGGTTACCGTCGGCCTGCATCGTGACGTGCTCGCCCGCGCCGTCGTTGGTCATCGTCGCCCACATCGGACCGCAGCAGTTGGAGAGCACCAGGTTCCCGTCCGACTGCATCACCAGCTCATTGAGCACGGGGTTGGGCGAGTGCAGGCTCTGGTTCGCATCAAGGGTCTCTCCCGGGTTGAGGGTGGTCCCGCCGGCGGCGGCGTGGACACGTGCGGGATGGATCGCCCCCTGCGACGCCAGGGTGGCGACGGACATCATCGCGGTCAGAACCAGGGAGGCGGCACCCAGCCTGCGGCGGCGGCGCCACCGGGGGCTCGCTGTGTGCATCCTCGTCTCTCCTCCCAATTGCAGGCGATCGTCGTGGGATGCGGGCTGTTCGGCCGACACTCACGTGCGGTTTCACGCGCGTGGAATGCAGTCGACCACGGAAGACCTCAGTCGACTTCCTCGCATCCCTCCGTGGACGCCTCAGAAAGTAGGGTGGAGCACGCGCTGCGTCAACTCATTCCACCAGGAGAAAATCGGTTGAAGGAATGGCGGACCGGCCTGCTGCATCAACTGAGCCGGCGCCGCCTCGGATTGGCCGCCCGAGCCACTCTTCGAGCAGCGCGCCGAGACCCGCGCGGCAGGCGGTGGCGCCACCGTTGGCGGGATGGCGCACGCAGGGCACGTCCTCGCCGAGCGCGGCGGCGGCGAGCCGGCCGATGGCGACCACGTGGGCGGGGCGCACGCCGTCGAGCAGCCGGCGCAGGAAGCCGGCCCCCGCCTCCAGCTCGGCGCGGCTGGGACGGCGGTTGCTGTGCGGCACCGGCCCCGCCGGATGGGTGGGCACCAGGTTCCAGAGCAGCACCGAGCCGGCCCAGCCGCCCGCCGCCAGCGCCGACTGGACGATCGTCGCCGACGGCTCGCTCCAGCCCCGCGGGTGGCGCGAGCTGCGCCGGTAGGGGCCGCCCTCGACCAGCTGCCGCTCGCAGAGCAGCACCAGCCCGGAGTAGCGTGCCCCCCGCCAGCCCGCGGCCTCGGCGACCGCCACCACCGGCGCGTCACGGCGGGCGCGGAGCTGGCGGCGCAGGTTCTCGCGGCGGATCAGCGGCGCCTCCGGGCCGAGGTCGTCGCCACCGGTCTGCGCGTACTGGTTGAAGGTGGCGCCGAGACGGACGGCGGCGAGGTCGTCGACCAGGGCGTCGAGCCAGGTCATCCGCCGGGGCCGGGTGGGGGCATGACCGGGATGGTTCCAGATCGGTGACGGCCGCCGCCCCGCCTCCAGCCCGGCGACCACAATGCCGGGATGCCCCGCCGGCTCCCCGGTCTCGCCTACGACCTCTACCGAATCCGGCTGTGGGCGCGGGTGCGCACCGGGCCGATGCCCCGGCACCTCGCCGTCATCCTCGACGGCAACCGCCGCTTCGTCGAGGAGCATCACCTCGCCTCGATGCGCGACGGCTACGCGGCCGGCGCCCGGCGGGTGCGCGACGTGCTGGTCTGGTCGGAGCGGGCCGGCGTCCAGGCGGTGACGCTGTGGGCGATGTCGATCGACAACCTGGGGCGGCCCGAGATGCAGATCGAGGCGATGAGCGGGGTGATCGCCGACGAGCTCGACGCCGTGGTCCCCGGCGCGATGCGCCGCGGCTGGCGGCTGCGCGGCATCGGCCGGCGCGACCTGCTGCCGCTCGAGCTGCAGCGCACCCTGGCCCGGGTCGAGGCGGAGACGGCGGCGAACAGCCGGCTCACCGTGCAGTTCGCCCTCGGCTATGGCGGCCGCGAGGAGATCGTCGACGCCCTCCGCCACTGGGCCGCGGCCGACGCGGTGCGGGGCCTCCCCGTCGAGGAGGCGCTGGAATCGCTCCATCCGGATGCGCTGACGCCATTCCTCTACGGGGGCGACCTCCCCGACCCCGACCTCATCCTCCGCACCAGCGGCGAGCTGCGGCTGAGCGGGTTCCTGCTCTGGCAGAGCGTCTACTCGGAGTTCTACTTCACCGACGTCCTCTGGCCGGACTTCCGAGAGATCGACTTCCTCCGCGCGCTGCGCAGCTACCAGGCACGCCGGCGGCGCTTCGGCCGCTGACCCGGCGTCGCGCGGCCCGGCCGGCCGGCCATGCCGGCCGGGGCTGCGCGGTCCGAGGGCTCAGGCCACCGCGGCCGCCTCGGCGGCGGCGGGCATCCCCACCAGGCGGCCGGCCGTCGCCCAGAGGCGGGGCAGGAACGCGCGGCAGTCCTCGAGGGTGGCGCGGAGGTCGCTCGCCGTCATCACCCCCGGACGGGTGTAGAGCGCCTCGTGGCGGCGCCGGCGCAGCCGCTCGCTGGTGGTCGCCATCAGCCGCGACTGCGAGCGTCCGCTCAGGGCGCCGACCAGCTCGGCGGTCACCGTGATCGCCAGCTTGTGCCCCTCGTAGTCCCGGGCGTGGTAGCCGAGGCAGTGGAGCACGCTGTCGGCGGTGTTCACCACCGACTGGTAGAGGAAGACGATGGCCACGTCGCCGTCGTCGAGATGGCGCACCGCGCGACGGAAGTTCAGCGCCGCGAGGTGGAGGCCGTCGCCGACCAGGTGTGGGTCGCAGGCGATGCGCTCGACCCGGCCGCGGGCGTGGAGGTCGTCGAGGTGGGCGCGGAGGGCGCCGAGACGCCCATCCTCGCGGAGCAGCGACGCTCCGGGGGCGGTCGCCCCGGAGACGCGGTGGGTGGCCAGGCGTGACCGCTGCCACTTCGGCGCCGCCGGACGGCCCGCGGAGGCGGGCATGCGGGTGACGGTGTGCTGCGAGGGCACGGAGCTCTCCTCTGACTCGGGAAGGCGCGCCCCGGGCGCGCCGAGACGCCGGCGCTGCCGGCAGGCCCGGGAGGTCAGAGGAGGGCGGGCGGTGGCCGGCTCCAGAGCTGGCGGCCGAAGCGCTCGACCGGGGGGTCGAGGCAGGGACGGGCGCCGCGAGGGACGCCGCCGCCCCGCCGCCGTTCCCAGAGGACGCGCAGCAGCCGCTCGCAGCGCTCCAGCGCGCGCACCCGGCCGGCCAGGAGGCGGCCGGCGAGCAGGAGCGCCGCGGCGAGCACCAGGGCGATCCCGACCTGGAGCGGCCCGGCGGCCCAGTGGACGCTGAGGAGGGGGCCGAGACCGGCGACGCGGCCGCAGGCGAGGATCGACTCGAGGTTCTCCTGGGCGAGGTGGAGGCCCAGCTGGGCGGCGCCGAGGGGCAGCCACAGCGCCAGCAGCCGGGCGGGGGGTGACACCGCGGGCGTGGCCCGGGCCGGAGGAGCGGCGGGGCCGGGGGACCCGCCCCGCCAGGCACGCACCAGACCGGCGCGGGCACGGTCGAGGCGGCGGCCGAGGCCCACCCACGCCCCCCAGCAGCCGGCACCGGCAGCGGCGGCGGCGAGGGCGAGCAGGACCCCCACCGGGAGCATGTAGGCGTGCACCCCGGCGAGCGCCGAGCGGCCCGGGCCGGCGCCGCCGACGACCCGCAGGTACTCCAGGGTGTGGCCGAGCCACGCGCCAACCAGCGCCACCAGCACGAACGCGCCGGCAGCACCGGCGGCGAGGTGGCGAGGCGGTGTCGCCCGGTGCATCAGGGCCCAAGCATAGCCGACGCCGCGCCGCATGGACGGGGCGAGTTCTCCTTGTGCTGCAACGAGTGTTGCCGCTTTGGCGCGCCGCCCGCCGGATATGATACAGCCATGGATGTCGAAAACTCGACCGTGACCCCCCGGGACGTGGATCAGACCGGCGGCGCCGCCCGGCGTGGGTCGGTGGCGAGCTCGACCACGAAGTGGGCCCCGGGCGGCGGCCCGTTGGGCGGGGCGAGGGCGAGGCTGCCCCCGTGGAGGTCGGCGATCACCGCGCAGAGCGCGAGGCCGAGCCCGGCCCCCCCGGTCTCGCGGCCACGTGCGGGATCGGCGCGAGCGAAGCGCTGGAACAGGCGGTCGCGGATCGACGCGTCCACGCCCGGGCCGGCGTCGGCCACCTCGAGGCGCCAGCGACCGTCCTCGCGGGCGGCGGTGAGGATCACGTCCTCGCCGGCCGGGCTGTGGCGCACCGCGTTGTCGAGAAGGTTGTCGATGAGGCGGCGAAGCAGCTCGCGGTCGGCCCAGAGCGAGCCCGGAGGCGGCGGCTCGAGCGCCAGGCGCACCCCCCGCGACCCGGCGAGCACGCGCCAGCGGTCGACGGTCTCCTCGAGCAGGTCGCTGAGGTCGAGCCGCTCGAAGCGCGGCGCCAGCGAGCCGGCGTCGGCCCGCGCCAGGAGCAGCAGCTGGTCGGCGAGCCGGCTCATCCGCTCCACCTCGCCGAGCACCAGCCGGTGGGTGGCCTGGTACTCGTCCACCGTCCGTGCCCGGCCCAGCGACACCTCGAGCTCGGCCCGGATCATCGCCAGCGGAGCCCGCAGCTCGTGCGCGGCGTCGGCGGTGAAGCGCTGCAGGGTCGCGAAGCCCGACTCGAGGCGGGCCAGCATCGCGTTGAAGGTCCCGGCGAGCTCGCCGAGCTCGTCCGGCGGGAGGTCGAGGGCGATGCGCCGGTTGAGGTCGTGCTCGCTGATGTCCCGCGCCGCGCCGGCGATCACCCGCACCGGCTTGAGGGCGCGCCCGGCGGTCCAGTAGCCGAGCACCGACGCGATCACCGCCATCGAGACCACCACCACCACGAGCAGGACCTTGGCCTCGTTGAGGGCGACCTGGACCTCGCTCATCGGATGGTTGCCGACCATCACCCCGCGCGCGCCGTTGCCGAGGTCGACCAGCTTGGCGAGCACCCGCACCTCTCCCCCGCTGTCGGACATGGTCTCGAGGATCGGGGTCGCGACGGTGGGGTGGCGGTTGTACACGGCCCTGGCAAGGCGTGGCGTCACCGGCCGGCCGATGCTGTCGAGGATGCTCCCGTCGGGCGCCAGCAGCATCGCGCTCACCTCGCCCTGCTCGATGTCCGGCACCGCGTCCTTCTTGTCGATGCGGACCGGCGTGGCGTCGGTCTCGAGACCGTTGATCAGCGCCTGCACCCGCTCGCTGAGCTCGCTGTCGGTGGCGGCGTACTGCGAGCGCACGTAGGCGACGTAAAAGGCGCTCGACACCACCGTGGCCAGGACGATGAAGAGCGCCGAGTAGGTCGCGGTCAGGCGGACGCGGGTGCGCCGGAGGAGGGCACGCATGAACCGGTGGCCTCGAGGCGGTAGCCCGCCCCTCGAATGGTGGTGATGAGGTCGGTCGCGCCACCGGCGGCCAGCTTGCGCCGCAGCCGGGCGATGTAGACCTCGAGCAGGTTCGACTCGGTGTGCAGGTCGGCGTCCCAGACGTGCTCCTCGATCTGGCTCCGCGTGAGCAGGCGGCCGGCGTTCTGCATCAGCAGCTCGAGGATGGCGAACTCCTTCGGGGTCATCGCCACCGGCTGCCCGGCGATGGTCACCGTCCATGCGTCGGCGTCGAGCCGCAGGTCGCCCACCTCGACCACCGCCGGCGGCGGCGGCTGGTGGCGTCGCGTGACCGCCTTGATCCGGGCGACCAGCTCGCGGAAGGCGAAGGGCTTGACCAGGTAGTCGTCGGCCCCCGCCTCGAGTCCGGCCACGCGGTCGGGGACCGCGTCGCGCGCGGTCAGCATCAGGATCGGGGTGGGCAGGCCCTTGCTCCGCAGGCGCCGGCAGACCGCCAGGCCGT